>JAUWHV010000076.1 GCA_030605675.1 Deltaproteobacteria bacterium
ACAGGTAAGAATGAAGGACAATTCCAGGTCTTCAGTATATCGCCGGAAGGCGGGGATCCAATTCAACTTACATGTTCAGGCAATAATGAGAACCCCTCATGGTCCCCGGACGGCAGACAGATTTTATTTAGTTCAACCAGAATGGGTCCTGAAAAGGCCCTGTTTGTAATGTATGCTAATGGCAGAGGACAGCGCATGTTGCTGCGTTATTCAAATGGTGTGGGGATAGCTAACTGGGGTCCTAATAGACTTTAGGGCTGATTCCGCTGAAAATACCCCATCTGCTGCGTTGCATAAGAGCTGAAAGCCTGAAGCCTGAAGCTGAAAGGGGTTGATTGCGATAGCTTTTTGAGCTTTGAGCTTTAAGCCTTGAGCTGATTTCGGCGCCTTGCATCTGGAGCATTTTGAGCGGAATCCTGTTTCAGGACTTGAGGAATTTAGGGATTTAGGGATTAAAATCAATAAGTACCTTCAATTCCTCAATTCCTCAATTCACAATTCCTCAATTATCAGTATTAAATTCAACATTTCATGAAATGTTGTTATAGGGTAGAATAATAACCGAGCCTCTTGCAAAACCCATCTGTTTGTTGTTCGAAAAGGAGTCTGAGATGCAATCGGTCGAGAATTTGAAAGACTTAGTTTTTTCTGAGAAGAGCAAGTCGGTTTTTCTAAAAGCTATGCGGCTGGTCGTTGTTGCTTTCCTGCCCATGCTATTGGTCCACTGTGCCCCCCGGGACCAGGCGAACATGCTGGAAAGGCGTGTAAGCAGTCTGTCTGCAGAAAATCGTTCCTTAAGTAATCAGATTAATTCCTTGAAGCAGAAAGTTGCGAACCTGGGAAAGGCCCAGGACATCGCCTCTGTGAGGAGTCGACAGGCAGAGCTTGCAAACCGGATGGACGAGTTGCAGGCAGAACTCCTCAGGATGAACGGCCTGATCGACCAGATTGGCCACCAAAATGAGCAGGAGGAAAAGGAGACAGTTCGTTTCAGAGAAGATCTCAAGGAACAAATAGAAAATCTGAGAGAAGAAGTCAAACTGCTTCAAGCCTCTACCCAGGTGACAAAGGAGGTGGAGCAGGCCAGGAAGAAGGCCGCTCAGGGTGCAGTGGATCTGTATCAGCAGGCCCTGGATCTAATCAAACAGAAGAACTACAAAGATGCCAAGAAGACCCTGAGGACGTATATAGAAAAACACCCCCACGGGAAAAGGGTTGCCAATGCCTATTTCTGGATGGGTGAGTGTGAGTACAACCTCCAGCGCTTTGAAGAGGCAATTCTGGAATACCAGAAGGTAATAAGCAGGTATCCAAAAAGTAACAAGGTGCCGGACTCCTTGCTGAAACAGGGCATTGCCTTTGCGAAACTCGGAGACAATGAAAGCGCAAAAATCGTACTTAACAAACTTATCAAAAAGTACCCAAAGAGCCCGCAGGTAAGCGTAGCCAAGAAGAAGCTCGCAAGAATAAAATAAAAGTCGCCTCCTAAATTATATGAACAGGGGATTACCTATGGCAGCTCCGGGGTTTAAGACCCTGTGTTGCCTTTTTCTATTTGTTGTTGCAAGTGTGCTGATTGCTGATAAAGCAGTGTGCCGCAGGGATGCCTTATCGATATCTGTAGGTGGGCTGTGGGATCTTAGCGGAGACCACCGCAAAGAGGGCCAAGCTGCCTATATGGCGGCCAAAAAGGCCGTAGAGTGTCTTAACTCCCAGGGGGGAATCGGCGGAAGGCCTCTTGAGTTGGTAGTGGCAGACACCAAAGGTGAACCGGGCAGATTGTTGCTCGAGGCCAGGAATCTTGTTGAACAGAAAAAGGTGGTGGCCTTGCTGGGCCCCACAAGTGAAACTCTGATTCCGGTCCTGAGGAACTATGCAGAGGCACACAATGTACCCATGGTGTTGACATCCGGAGATGACCCTCTTTTACCTTTCAGAAAGAAAGAATCTGTTTGCTGGACTTATAGCATCTCTCCGAGCCTTGGACCTGCAATAAAGGCCCTTTTCCGGGAGTTTGCCAGGGCCGGCCTTGAACCGGTGGCCCCCCTTGTGGCTCACAACGCACAGGGGAAAAGGGCTTCCTTGTGGCTTCAGGGCTATGGACCGGAATATCATTTGCGCGTTCTGCCGCCTCAAAACTTTGGCCTACATGACACTGATGTGGTTTCACAGTTACAGCAATTCAAAGAAGAAGGGGCACAGGTAATAATGGCTTGGGGGCCAAGGAGCTGGGGACCTGTATTGTTACGTTCTGCCAAGAGAATGGGTATAACTGTGGCGGTTCCGGTACAGCTTCTTTCATCAGATATGCTAAAAAAATACACAGGTTCTTTCAGGCTGTGGACAGCAGCGCCTCCGGTACTCTTAGGCTACGATATTCCATTATCGCATCCCTGTGCATTTATAGTAAATAGATTTATGAAGACCATGGGAAAAGAAGCAATGGGATTTTCTGTTGAGGAATGTCTGGCAGCAGGTGCGGCCTGGGATGCGCTCCACCTCACGGCAATGGGGCTGAGGACGTCAAGCACTGCTACGCATAGCGACCTGCGCCAGGCCCTTGAGGATCTCGATCAAAAATACTATGGGGTCATGGGTGTATTTAAACCCCGCGAGAGAGATCACTCAGGCCTTGTACCAAGTTCTCTCATTGTGCTTGAGAGGGGTACAAATGGCTGGAGACCTGTAATATCCTCAAGTAGAAGGCGTTAAGGATTCCAGTTCCTTCAGGGAATTTATAAGGGAGTCGTTTTCTGAACTGGATCTGAGACTGATTCTGATGCACTCACCTTCAATGCCTACAAAGTTCTCGCAGTCTCTGATGAGGATGCCATTCTTCCTGAGATTTTTTGTGACGTAATCGGCTGTCCATGGTTCCAGGACCTGAAACAACATGAAGTGGGTAGCCCCGTCAATGGGCCTTAACAGGGAAAATTCAGCGAGGTTCGACAAAAGACGGGCCTTTTCTTTCTTACAGTAGTCCCTTACCTCCTGTTCATAATCTATTTGATCAACAAGATATTCACCTGCAATCTGTGCAAGGCGGCTTACTGCCCAAGGCCTGGCCCCAGAGGCCAGCACTTCGATAAGATCGCTTGCACCAACTGCGTAGCCCAACCTGAGGCCCGGCACCCTGTAAATCTTTGAGAAGGAACGGAGCAGCACGAGGTTTGGCGGGAATTCTTCTGAAATCAGTGAACTTTCAATGTCAGGGGCCACAAATGGTGCATAGGATTCATCTACCACCCACGTAGCTTCCCTGCGAAGGGATATGAGTTGCTGCAACTCCTTTGTAGAGATAAAGCGTCCTGTAGGATTATTCGGATTGCAGATATATACCAGAGAACGGCCCTTGGCAGCCTGTGAGAGCGACTCGAGTATCTCAGCATTGGCCGTTGGTTGTGCATGGGGCCAGGGACCCAGGGTCTCAATACGACACGAGGCCGATTTTGCCGCATCGGCATAGTCTGAATAGGTAGGCAACGGGACCACAACCTTATCAGGCTTCAAAATACTGGGAAGGCCGTAGATCCACTCGGTGGTTCCCGCTCCGACAAGGAACTGCTTTGGAGACAGCCCGTATCTCCTGGCCAGGGCCTCCCGAAGTCCTAAACTGTCTACCTCCGGCAGACAGCAAATCTCATCCAGGTGTGATACCAGTAACTCCCTAAGGCCTTCAGGCAGAGGAAGCGGACTGACATTGCTGCTGAAATCGAGGATACCTACTGGTGACCTTCCCAGTTCCCTTGCCAGGGAATAGATATCCCCACCGTGACCATGTATCATTGATGTCTGCCTTCCCTGAACTATCGGAATTGAGCGATTAGCCTTTAGCGGTTAGCGGTTAGCTATTAGTTTAATGATTACAGGATGTTTTACTATTACAAACTTTTACCCTGTCGAATGCAGTTTCACTGCCCCTTTGGGGATTCAACAGGGTGAACCCATTGGTGTTATTTCTAATTAACATAATGCCCTGATTTTTCAAAGCTAAACGCTAATGGCTAACAGCTAATAGCTCAACTTAGGTTTTAGTAACATCCGCCCGTAGTTCCAAGAGCTTCTGATAAACCAGCTCCAGGAACTCCGTCACCGGGCCGTGTTTGTTCTC
>JAUWHV010000049.1 GCA_030605675.1 Deltaproteobacteria bacterium
GATTCCAATGTAGTTAAGGATGTAAGTAGCTATTCAGGTGAATAGACTGAAGGTAGAAGGCTGAAGTAACCGCCCGCCCTAGTTGAATAGAAAAACAAGGACATTCAACGGGGTAAACTTCGCTCAAGACGCAAAGGACGCCCCAGTTAAATAGCCTTGCAGGATTGAACGGGGCAGGCAAAGAAATGACGAGGATGAAAAAAAAGTCTTACCGCAGAGTTTAGGGGATTCATCTCTGTTCGAGCGTTGCGAGATGGTTGAAATACTTCAGTCTTCAGCCTTCAGTCTTCAACCTGAATAGTTACAGGACTTTTTTCAGCGTAATCAGATATGACAGATCGATTTCGGACCATAAATGCCGTTCAGTGGCTGGCAGTCATAGTTCTGTTTGCCTCATTCTTGCTTGTGTACGCGACCACACTGCCAGACATGATTGGCAGATGGAATAACCCGGACTTTTCTCACTGCTTTCTAGTTCCCTGGATTGCCGCGTATTTTGCTTATGCTTTACGATATAAGCTTCGTAGTCTCAGGTTGAGATCAAGCGCTTGGGGTTGGCTTGTCCTCTTATGCTCCGGCATGCTTTTCTTGGCAGGGAAGCTGGGTTCTGTTGAAACCTTAGTCTATATTTCTCTCTGGCTGAGCATAGTGGGTATGGTCGTCACTGTGTTGGGTTGGCAAGGAGCTCGGGTGCTGGCCTTTCCTTTGCTTCTCCTGGGTTTCATGATTCCCCTTCCCTTTTTCCTTAATTCCCTTTTTACTTGCAAACTCAAGTTTCTCGCAAGTGACCTGGCGGCAAGTATTTTGGAGTTCACAGGAAAGAGTGTCCATCGCGCCGGCAACATAATTGATTTGCCAAATATGCAACTACAAGTTATTGATGCGTGTAGTGGACTGCATTACATCTACGTCCTTTTTTTGCTTGGGTTTATTGTCGGCTACTTACGCCACACACGCTGGAGTGAACGGCTGGTGGTAGCGGCTGCTACGATCCCATTGGCAGTTTTGGCCAACGCCATGCGCATTGTGGGCATGGCATGGCTCTGCCAGTGGTTATCACCGAAAGCTTTTAAGGGTTTATTCCATGATTTTTTTGGGATATTCATTTTCGTTTTTACCATAGTGACGCTCTTCCTGTTTTCGTCCCTGATCCATTTAGTAAGGGGAAAAGGCTTGACGAAAAAGTTAATAGATGGGAAGAAGTTCGAAAAAGATGGTGGGGCAGGCTCCCTGCTTGTGAATCCTATTCACGTTGGCGTAGCCGTTTTACTGATGATCTTGACTTGGAGTGTTTCAATTAATTTGAACATGACACTCATTTCACCGTCGCATTTGTCTTTTGCGGAATTTTCCGGCAAAATGGGAGAATGGGAGGGCGAACGATTTTTCAAAGCTAAACGCTAATGGCTAACAGCTAATCGCTCAACTTAATTATTCATAATGAGATGAACTATGTATCGTGACCAGGCCTATATTTTGATAAACATCATTATGATGTTGGATGCACTGGTGGTAATATTTGCAGCCTATTTCTCGCGTTGGATTTATCTGAATTATTTTAACGGAATTTGGTTGCTACGCGAGTATGAATTCGGCGGTTTTATCATTCTCACTTTTTTCCTGAATAATGCTATTCTTGCTCACTTTGGTTTTTATTCTGACCGGCGCGAGGATTCATTTTGGCCTATCCTGTTCCGTCTCACAAAAGCCTTGGTTATTCTATTTGTCGTTATCAGCACCGGCCTGTTTTTCTTTCATGGTTTTGGTGTTTCCAGGCAGTATATTTTTATTTTTGCCATTGTGCTCCTGGTTGTTGCCATTATTGACAAAGGCTTAATGCTTGGTGTCACAGGGATGCTTGCCGGTCGGGGTTTTCATCAGCGCCGAATTTTGCTTGTAGGTAATGGTGTACGTTCTTTATGGGTCGTTGACGCTCTACAGAAACAGCAGAGCTGGGGCCATCGAATTGTCGGCTTGTTAAGGGATGAGGATCAGACGAATTCCGATTCTCATGGTTCTTCTTCTGTTCCCATCCTGGGGGCAATAGAGGATCTTAGAGATGTGATTTTGGATAATCGGGTGGATGACGTCATTTTTGCTGTTCCGCCTGATCGCCCTCGTTCTTTACAGCCTTACATTGAAATATGCGAGCGCATTGGTGTGAGCGTACGCATTGTCCCAGCCATGTTCGATCCTGGAGGTACGTCTTTAAGAGTGGAGGTGTTGCAAGGGGTCCCATTATTGTGTCGTTATTCCCTGAAACTGGATGTGTCGGGGCTTTTTTACAAGCGCCTTATTGACATCTTTGTTGGGGGACTAGGCACTTTGTTTTGTTTTGCCGTCTTATATCCCATTTTGGGCCTGGCCATAAAGGCAAATTCTCCAGGACCTATCCTTTTCAGGCAAAAGCGGGTGGGCATGCACGGAAGAATTTTTTTTCTTTATAAGTTTCGTTCGATGTATGTAGATGCAGAAGCCCGCAAAGCCGAACTAGCGGAAAATAACGAGATTCAGGGTCCTATGTTCAAAATGACTGATGATCCTCGGGTTACTAAAGTAGGTCGATTTTTGCGAAAGACGTCTTTGGATGAATTTCCTCAGTTTTGGAACGTGTTCAAGGGAGAGATGAGCTTGGTAGGCACCAGGCCGCCGACACCCGAAGAGGTGGCGCAGTATGATGACTGGCACCGTAGACGAATTTCCATTAAACCAGGGATAACCGGGTTGTGGCAGATCTCAGGCCGCAGCAAGATTGACAACTTCAATGAAGTGGTCAAGCTTGACCTTCAATACATTGATGAGTGGCGTCTTCAAGACGATTTTAAAATTATGTGGCGTACGTTTTGGGTGATTGCAGCAAGGAAGGGGGCCTGCTAGTTCCGGTTTCTGAACTGATCTCGAATTGAGAAGAGCTTCAATTTTTGGATCTGTGCGGTTAGCTTTTGGCTAAAAGCTAACCGCACAGGTCACGCTTTTTCGAAAAAAGTGTAAACGGGTGAATAAATGATTGCCAAATCATCTCATACAATGAAAAAGATACTGGTTACAGGTGCTGCCGGATTCATAGGATATCACCTTTCCGGACGACTTCTGGAGGAGGGGAGAGAAGTCGTAGGTCTTGATAATATGAACGACTACTATGATCCGGTTCTCAAAGAGGTCCGTCTTTCCCGGCTTACACCACATGTTAATTTCAAATCAGTGCACATGGACTTGTCAGACAGGGCGGCAATGGAAGAACTCTTTGTGGCAGAGAGGTTTGACGGAGTAATCAACCTGGCAGCCCAGGCAGGCGTGCGCTATTCCCTAATAAACCCTAATTCCTATGTGGATTCAAACCTGGTGGGCTTTATGAATGTCCTTGAGGGCTGCCGGCATAATAATGTCAAGCACCTGGTCTTTGCCTCGTCAAGTTCCGTATACGGGGCAAATACCAGAATGCCTTTCAGTGTCCATGACAATGTGGACCATCCGGTATCCATTTATGCCGCTACTAAAAAGGCCAACGAGCTAATGGCCCACACATACAGCCATCTGTATGGTCTGCACTGTACAGGGCTTCGCTTTTTTACTGTTTACGGACCGTGGGGAAGACCTGATATGGCCCTCTTTTTGTTCACAAAGGCCATATTAGAAGATCGTCCTATAGATGTGTTCAACCATGGTAAAATGCTCCGGGACTTTACTTACGTAGATGACATTGTCGAGGGGGTGGTAAGGGTCCTGGACAAACCTGCCGAACCCAATCCCGGCTGGACTGGTGATGCACCGGATCCGAGTTCAAGCTACGTACCGTACAAGCTCTATAATATTGGGAACAATCAGCCGGTGGAGTTGTTGCGTTTTATTGAGATAATAGAAGAATGCCTGGGAAAGAAGGCCCGGAAGAACCTGATGCCAATGCAGCCGGGAGACGTGCCGGCCACCTATGCAAATATTGATGACTTGATGAGAGATGTAGGGTTTAAGCCAAGCACCACCCTGGAGGAAGGGATTCCAAGGTTCATTGCCTGGTATAAGGATTACTATACGGCTTGAAACTTGAAATTAGAAAGTAGAAATTGGGAAAAGATGAAACAAAAGCATGAAGGCCAAATTTCCAATTTCCATTTTCTAATTTCAACGTTCCGTAACTAATAGCTAACCGGTAATCGCTCAGCCAACATCTCAATAAGCCTGTCAATACCCTCTTTGGTTACCGCAGAGATATAAACCGCTTCGGGATTGGAGGCAGGGGTATCTTCTTCCAGCAGGTCTATTTTATTATAGACCAGTATCCTTGGGGTTGTTAACAGGTCCATTTCTTTCAGAATCTGTTCGACTGCCATTATCTCCATTTTTTTATACGGGCTGGTTGCGTCAACCACGTGTAAGAAAAGATGCGCGTCTTCCAGTTCTTCCATGGTGGCCTTAAATGCCACACGGAGGTCTTTTGGCATATGTTGAATAAAGCCGACGGTATCTGCCAGCAGCACCTTTCCTGCCCCTGGGAGGGCAAGCCGTCGTGTTGTTGGATCAAGGGTTGCAAAGAGTCGATCTTCAGCGAAGACTTTGCTGCCCGTTAGTCGATTGAGAAGGGTGGATTTGCCTGCATTGGTGTAGCCTATAATTGAGATGACCGGAAGGCCTTCCTTGGCCCTGAGCTTTCTTCTCTCCCCTCTTCCCTTAGAAAGGCCCTTTAATTCCCGCTCAAGAGAGCTGATACGCTGCTTTACCCTTCTGCGATCCTCTTCCAGCTTGGTTTCACCCGGACCTCTTCCTCCAATGCCTCCCATAAGTCTTGACATGGCAGTCCCTCGACCCAGGAGCCTTGGGAGCAGGTAGCGGAGTTGGGCCAGTTCCACCTGGATTTTTCCCTCTTTGCTTTGGGCCCTTCTTGCAAAGATGTCCAGGATCAGTTGAGTGCGGTCTATGACTTTGAGATCTACCATCCTGGCAATGTTGTTTAATTGTACGGCCCTGAGGTCCTGATCAAAGATTACCATGGTGGCCCCCAGATAAAGGCCCTTCATCAGGATTTCCCTCAGCTTTCCTTTACCCAGCAGGTGTGCGGGATTATAGCGAGGAACACGCTGCCAGATCTTTTCCAGCACCTCTACATTGGATGAGCGGGCAAGTTCCGCGAGTTCTGCAAGGGATCGCTCTGCCTCAAGGCGAGGATGTTGGCTTGCATGCACCAGAATCGCACGCTCTTCTGTCTCCTTGGGGGACAGTCCCTCCTGGGACTTCTGTATTTCTGTCTCAAGTTCTTGAATGAATTCTCCAAAAGGTAAGTCAACAGCGCCGGGATGCCGGAAAGTAAGTATTTTCCACTGCCGGTTTTCAGGGTTGGGGGGCAGAAGGTAGGCAAAACACACTTGGCCCGGCAGGTTGTCTTTAACCTCAATAGCTACCATGGCATCCAATCTCAGCAGGGCAAGATCCGAGAGGTCTTCGGTATTTATTCCTTCAGTTTTATTAAAATGGGTATGAATACACCGCAACCCCTTTAAGCGGCCAAGCCCCCTGCGGTAAAAGCTTATATCTGGTATCAATATACTGTGATGATCACCAAGGATGACGTGGCGTATTATACCTTTTCGGTTTACTATGACCCCGACCTGTCTGGCCATAGGTCCGGAGATCTCAGTCAAGGTCCTTGCTATTTCAGGGGTTAACAGCTTGTCGGGGGGTATTTTTTTACGGAAGAGGCGCTCAAGGCCCCGGCGCTCGGAATGTGTCAGGCCTTTTATGTTTCCAGAAATTTTTGCTATGGCTTAATCCTCCTGAATTCGATTATAGTATAAGTTGAGCGATTAGCTGTTAGCCATTAGCGTTTAGCTTTGAAAAATGGTTTATCACGGATTAGTCCTGCCCGCCATCGCGAGCTCAGGCGAGGCGGGCGGGGCAGCAAATTAACCGCTAACCGCTAAGGCGCCAAGAACGCAAAGTTAAACACAAAGAAGATACTTATCCAGCCGGACCGTTACTGGCTGGATAAAAAGTATTTCTTAGCGTCCTTCGCGTCTTCGCGGTTCAATTTACCGTGAAAATACCTCGTAGTGGTAAAAGAAACATACAAGGCTAATCGCTCAATTATAGTATAAAGTCAGTTTCATGCAAAAATAATGAAAAAATCAAAGTTACAAAAAACCAAGATAATATGTGTGGCCAACCAGAAAGGTGGCGTTGGTAAGACCACAACCGCGGTAAATTTGGCAGCAGGCCTGGCCATCCTCAAGAAATCCGTATTGCTTGTGGATTGCGATGCCCAGGGAAATGCTACCAGCGGTCTCGGAATTGCCCAAAAGGGGCTGGATAGACACCTCTACCACGCTATCCTTGGTTTGGCCGGCACGGCCGAAGTGATACGGTCCACATCTGTTGCCAATCTTTCCATTATTCCTTCAAATATGGATCTGGTGGGGATAGAGGTGGATCTGGCAGGGCGCAATAACAGGGAGGGCGTACTGAAGGAACTTTTAGCTCCTTTGAGTTCCTTTGATTATATAATATTGGATTGTCCTCCCTCTCTCGGGCTGATAACCATAAATGCCCTGAGTGCTTCCAATTCCGTAATCATTCCCATGCAATGTGAATATTATGCCCTTGAGGGCTTGAGTCAGTTAATAAAGATTATAAGGCTCGTGAAACATAACTTCAATCCCACGCTCCATATTGAAGGCCTGTTGCTCACCATGTACGATTACCGCATTCGTCTTGCATTTCAGGTCGCGCGTGAGGTGCGGACACATTTCAGGGACTTGGTTTACAAGACTACTATTCCCAGAAACGTAAGATTAGGTGAGAGTCCGAGTCATGGGAAGCCGATATTTTCATACGAACCGAGATCCAAGGGGGCAGAGAGTTACCTTGCCCTGGCCCGCGAGTTCCTGGGCTGCCAGAGGAGGTCATGATGAAGATCAAGGGGGGATTAGGCAAAGGGCTTGGAGCCCTTCTTTCTACAGAAGACATATATGATTTAGAGAGTCCCGGATTTTTCCTTTGTCCTATAGAAAAGATACGGCCAAATCCCGATCAGCCACGAAAGCATATAGATCAGGATTCCCTTGAAGGCCTTGCCAGGTCCATCAAGGAGAAAGGTATCCTTCAGCCCTTGGTGGTCTGGGAGGTTGATGGTGTTTATGAGCTGATAGTCGGCGAAAGGCGGTGGAGGGCGGCCCAAAAGGCCGGGCTTAAGGCAGTCCCTGTTGTCATAAAGGACGTGAGCCCTGACGAGCTTCTTGAGCTGGCACTGGTTGAGAATATCCAGAGAGAGGACTTGAATCCCCTCGAAGAGGCTATGGCCTATAGCAGGCTTATAGATGAACTGGGACTTACACAGTCCCAGGTGGCCTCAAGGGTGGGAAGGGAAAGGTCCACTGTGGCCAACTTCCTGAGGCTTCTCCAATTACCCGACTATGCTCAAGCCGACCTGCTTGATGGCCGGCTCAGTATGGGACATGCCCGGGCCCTTTTGATGTTGGAAGATCCTGAAAGCCAAAAGGAGTTAAGAGACCAGATAATAAAAAAAGAGCTTTCCGTACGACAGGCAGAGGCCCTGGCCCGTCAATTAGCTAAAGGAAAAGGGCCGGGTGCGAGAGTGCGAAGGGAAGACCCTGACATCAGGAATCTTTGTGAAGACCTGACTCGCAGGCTTGGTTCTAAAGTAAAAATAGTGCAGACTAAAAGGGGCGGCAGGTTGGAGATACGCTATCGTTCCGTCCAGGA
>JAUWHV010000115.1 GCA_030605675.1 Deltaproteobacteria bacterium
ACTTTGAGTAATAATTTCTTCAATAATCGCTTCAGCAAATGAAGGCTTTTTTTTAATAATTTTTACCTTCAGATGCTGACCGGGAAGTGCATCTCTGACAAAAATTACAAAATTATCAAGTCGGGCGATCCCCTTCCCGCCATAAGCTACGGAATCAATAGTAACAGTAATAGATTGTTTTTTTGGCATCCTTCATTCACCAGTTTACACTTTTTTCGAAAAAGCATGTATTATAGACTGGAAATTTGAAATTTGAAATTAGGTAACGCATCTATAATCTTTGTGTTTTTTCCAATTTCCAATTTCACTGCTTTTCCCAATTATAACGGTTGCATGGGTAAACCTTCAATGGGGAAAGAAGGATACCGGACCGGGTTTAGAGTTTGTTGATCCGGCAGCCGCAAATCCTCTACATTTTGTATGCTGTTGGCCTCCATGTAGTACCTGATACCTGCCGGCACATCCTCTGCGGTGCCTGGCCGTACGAGTGTCGCCGTACCGATTTCAACTGCCTTTGCACCGGCCATCAGGAATTCGAGTGCGTCATCCGGGGTACTGATACCACCAATACCGATTACAGGAATGTCCACAGCCCGGACTACCTGCCAGACCATGCGCAGGGCGATGGGTTTGATCGCCGGGCCTGAGAGTCCTCCAAATACGTTTGCCAGGGCCGGCCGCCTGGATTTTATATCTATGGCCATACCCAGGAGGGTGTTTATGAGAGAAATGGCATCCGCCCCTGCGGATGCAACCTTCCGGGCGACTTTGGTGATATCAGTCACATTTGGTGTGAGCTTTATTATTACAGGAAGGCCTGTGGTCTTTTTAACCGCACGAGTTACATTTGCCGCAGCTTCAGGGTCTGTGCCGAATGCAATGCCTCCTGCCTTTACATTCGGACATGAGATGTTTACCTCAATGGCCTTGACACCCTCCGCCCCGTCGAGCTTTTTTGCTATTTCAGAATATTCTTCAACTGAGTTTCCAAGGATATTGACAATCAAAGATGTCTTTACATTCCTCAGCCAGGGGAGCTTGTCCCTGAGGAAAGACTCTATTCCTACGTTTTCAAGTCCTATGGAGTTCAAGAGGCCGCACGGGGTCTCCACCAGGCGGGGAGGAGGGTTCCCCGGACGGGGTCTGATGGAAATGCCCTTTACTATAATTCCACCTAACAGGTCCAAATCAAGAAGACCGTCTAATTCCGCCCCATAGCCACAGGTCCCTGATGCGAGTAAGACAGGATTTTTAAGCCTCAGAGGACCTATGTTAATTGAGAGATCGGGTGATTTGGTGATTTGATTTTTTTGATGAATCACTGGTTGTACTCCCAATGCACTTGATCTGCGTCAAATACCGGTCCTTCCTGGCATACGTGCAGAAACCCATGGCTATCGGACCGCGGAACGGCACAGCCCAGGCACAGGCCTATGCCGCAAGCCATAGTAGCCTCCAGTGATACCTGGCAGGGGATATTTTTCCTGCGAGCCATATGATAGACAGCCTTCATCATAGGCCACGGACCACAGGTATAGATCTGCGCCATGCCCGTGATTTCCTGGAGCGTTTGAGCCAACAGGTCTGTTACCATTCCCCTTTGCCCAAGGCTTCCGTCCTCGGTTGCAACATGAAAATATCGGGTAAGTCCGGAGAAGTCTTCAATGGTCGGTATTTCCGAAGCATTTCCAGCCCCGATCAAGATGATGAGCTTGCCGGATTGCTTGATCCTCTCTGCCAGAAGGAGCAAAGGGGCAATGCCGAGCCCTCCGCCCACCAGTATGCACTGAGGACGGTCATCAATTAACCTGAAGCCCTGTCCCAGCGGTCCCAGCACCCTGACTATCTCTCCGGGGCGCCGCTTCGAGAGCAGGCGGGTGCCTTTGCCGACTTCTTTATAAAGAAAGCTTATTTGTCCGTTTGCCCTGGTTTTGTAAATGGACAAGGGGCGGCGAAGCAGAGGGTCCCTGCTATTATTGTATTTAACTTCAAGCATGCAAAACTGGCCAGGGTTGGCTGAATCCTGAATTGCAGTGGCCTTGACCGTAAGCAGGAAAATGCCATGGGTAAGTTGTGTTTGTTCTACAATCCTGGCAGGTGTGTCGAATTTGGGCATCAGACCTTCCAGATAAGAGAAATGGCTGTTGCGGTAAACAGGATTATGCTTATGGCCCCGTTAAAGGTAAAAAAGGCCATATTCATCCGGGAAAGGTCCTTTGGGTTTACCACCAGCCTTTGCATTACCAGGAGTGCAAAGGTGGCCAGTAAACCACAGTAGTATATCCAGTTGAGATGTGCCAGAAGGCCCACTGAAACAAGGGCGATAAAGGCCACAAAGTGGAATATGCCTGAAATCCGGAAGGCCTTCTTTATCCCCCACCTTGCCGGTATTGAGTGCAGGCCTTGTTTCCTGTCAAAATCATAGTCCAGGCAGCCATATAGAACGTCGAATCCCGCAACCCAGAAAAGTACGCCCGTGCTTAGGATCAAAGGAAGGTATTCTACACCTCCTTTTACTGCAATCCATCCGGCCGTAGGGGCCAGGCTCAGGGCCAGGCCCAAAAAGAGGTGGCACAGTGAGGTGAACCTCTTAGTATATGAGTAGCTTAACACAACAGCCAGAAAAATCGGGGAGACTAAGAATGCCAGTCGATTCAGTTCATAGGCTGCCAGAAAGTAAATGCCGGAAGCAACTATTACCATGATCCAGGCGTCCCTTGCCTTTACAGTCCCTTTGGGGAGGGCCCTCTCATTTGTGCGGGGATTTTTTGAATCAAAGGGGATGTCAACTATACGGTTAAAAGCCATTGCAGCCGTCCTGGCTCCAATCATAGCAACCAGAATCCACAGGGATGTCCACAGGTCAGGTGGTCCTTCAGCAGCCAAAAAGGCCCCAAGGTATGCAAAGGGCAGGGCAAGGATAGTGTGCTCGAATTTTATCATTTCAAGCAGTATCCAAATCTTTGAATTTGGTGATTTGGTGATTTGGTGATTTGGTGATTGCATGCGGCTCCTAATCAATTCCATGCCACCTCTTAATGCCTTTTACCTCAAGTCCTATGAATTCTGCCAACCTGCCGGCAAAGAATGATGCCATTTCATCAATATTTCCCGGTTGATAGTAGAAGCTGGGCATTGCAGGATATATTACGGCCCCGGCCTCTTCTGCCAACAGCATATTTTGTAAGTGGATTCGATTCAAGGGGGTTTCTCTGGGAACCAGGATAAGGGGCCTGCGTTCCTTCAGGAAACAGTCAGCCGCCCTGTGGATCAGGTTTTGGCTGAATCCGTGAGCTATGGATGCCATGGTCCCCATTGTACAAGGGATGATTATCATGGCTTTCCATCTGCTTGAACCACTTGCAGGGGCAGCGGCCAGGTTGTCCGGGCTGTAAACTGTGTGTGCCATCCGGATCAGGGCCTGGAAGCCATCTTCCTTGATCTCAATCCTGGAGACCTGTTCCCCTGTCCTGGATACGATGAGATGGACCTCCTGGCCCAGGTTTTTTAGGATTTTGATTAATTTAAGGCTGTAGATAGACCCACTGGCCCCGGTGATTGCAAGAAGGATTGGCTCCCGGCCTTTATCCTTCATCATGTCTTCAGTCCCAGCTTTGGCCACAGCTTGTCAACCTTTTTAATGATTTCGTTTTCCATTGCTATTACATCCGGCCACTGTCTTGTGAACCCTTCTTCCGCCCACTTTCTGGTGCAGTCTATACCCATCTTACTTCCATAAAGCGGGAGTGGTGCTGCATGATCAAGGGCATCTACAGGCCCATCTGCAAAGACTATGTCCCTTCTGGGGTCTATGTTGTTACCCATACGCCATAGTACCTGGGACAGATCCTGCACGTCCACCTCGTTGTCAAAGATAAGGATTATTTTACAGAACATCATCTGGCCGAGGCCCCAGAGGGCATGCATTACCTTGCGGGCATGGCCGGGATAGCGCTTGTCAATGGATATAAAGGCCAGGTTGTGGAATACGCCCTCAAGAGGGAGATTCATGTCTACAATTTCAGGCAAAGTCTTTTTTATCATAGGAAGAAAGAGGCGTTCAGTGGCCTTTGCCATGTAGCAGTCTTCCTGTGGAGGTTGTCCGACAATGGTGGCCGGATAGATGGCGTCTTTTCTGAGGGTCATGCAGGTTATATGAAAGACCGGGTATTGGTCAGCCAGGGAGTAATATCCGGTATGGTCACCAAAAGGACCCTCTATTCGCCGTTCTTTAGGTTCGACATATCCTTCAAGAACTATCTGAGATGAGGCCGGTACCTCCAGGTCCACAGTCAGGCATTTTACAAGTTCGATCGGTTCTTCTCTTAAAAATCCTGCAAAAATGCATTCGTCTACGTCGTCAGGAAGCGGGGCGGTTGCCGCATAGGTCATGGCCGGGTCAGGCCCTATGGAGACGGCAACTTCCAGGCGCTGTCCCATGCGCTCGGCAACCCTGTAATGGTGGGCCCCTCCCTTGTGGGTGTGCCAGTGCATGCCTGTTGTATTTTTATCAAAGACCTGCATGCGGTACATGCCGACGTTTCTGATTCCTGTCTCCGGATGGCGAGTAAAGACCAGGGGTAAGGTTATGAACGGACCTCCGTCCTCGGGCCAGCAGTGAAGCACCGGAAGGCGGGTCAGATCGACGTCCTCACCTTTGTAGACTATTTTTTGACAGGGGGCCTTTGAGACAATCTTTGGAAAGGCGTTTTTCAGGCGTTTGAGTTTGGGTATTATTTTCAGTTTTTTTAATAGGGTATCAGGGGCCTCTGATTCGATAAAATCCAGGATTTCATCGCCAAGGGAGTCGAGGTTGGGCACTTCCAGGGCCATGGACATTCGCCTGTAGGACCCAAAGGTATTCATAAGCACAGGCATATCGAATCCCGGGACGTTTTCAAAGAGGAGTGCCGGTCCAAACAGTTTGCAGACCCTGTCAGTGATCTCTGTTATCTCAAGAACCGGACTAACAGGCTCTTTGATCCTGACAAGTTCTCCATGTTTTTCAAGTTTCTTGATAAAATCCTGAAGATCGCAATACGCCATGGCTTTTACCTGCCTTTCATTTTCTGTAACCAATCTCATCATACCCTTCTTGACGCTAACAGGCCAGTATGTTAAAAATTTTCGCCTGTGGGGCTGTAGCTCAGATGGGAGAGCGCTTGAATGGCATTCAAGAGGCCGGCGGTTCGATCCCGCCCAGCTCCACCAATTTGAAGGATTACTATAACCGTTCACGGTTGAAAGGTTCAGAGGTGAACCTTGAACCTTTGAACGCCTACAGATTACTATAGGGAGGGCCTTTCCGGGTTTTTCTTAATAAGTAAGGGCTCCTGCTAATGAAAAACTGGCCTTCTTCTGCAGCAGGGGCCTTATTGTTTATAGCCCATGGAACGGTGGGAAAATGTCTGACTCTCAACACAAGAATAGAGACCGTAGCCGAGATCTTGAGCTCCGCGAAGAGGAGATGATACTCAAGGTCACAAAGGAAATAGTAGTAAAATTTATAGAAATGGGAAGGGTTACACCTACTTCCTTTGAAGAGGTCTTTGAGCTTGTATACCGGACAGTCGCATCTGCCAAATCAAGGCATAGCAGGTAACCAAAAAAATCTTTTCCAAATTCCTGAATGTAACAAAATATAACGCGGATTTATCAGCAGGAATCGAGAAATCCACTTTCTCTCTTCCTGGATAATTAAGAATCGATGCCGGCAATTGGTACAAATGCCAAGGAATTTAAGCAGGTACGATCCAGTAATAGCGCTCAAGTTCACTGAGTGAGGATTCATTTTTTGTCTTGACAGCCGGGTTCTCTTGTGATAGTTGAATCCACCAAAGTCGGTGATGTTAAACATGGACAAGGGCTAAAAACAGTACCTTGACTTTGAATGTGGAAAAGAATATACACTGACACCAATAATTGTTGAACGATAATTTTTTCTTAATAATGGCGCTGAAACTGAAGTGTGATTCAGAGATTTTTGCACCATTAACGGTTTGGGATCTACTTTGAGAGGAGGGCTATTGACATGATGAGCGGTTTTGAGACCATTGTCATGTATCTTGGCATGTCGCTGCTGGTGGTGATCCTCATGCTTGGCGGAGCTTACATCCTTGGGCCTTCTCGTCCATACGCCGCCAAACACAGTACTTATGAATGCGGTGTGCCACTCCTGGACCCCAGCCGCACCCGTTATGATGTTAAATACTTCCTTGTTGCAATACTCTTTCTGGTATTCGATTTGGAAACAATTTTGATTTTTCCCTTGGCTGTCAGATATCGTGAATTGGCTGCACTTGGATGGGGCGCTTTTTTTGAGATATTCATCTTTGTTGGGGTCTTGTTGGCCGGTCTTGTTTATGCCATTAAAAAAGGCGCCATAGAGTGGGATTAGGGGGATAAGGCGTATGGCAACTGAGGCATACAATGGTGGCGGATGGATAGCCACCAAGCTGGAGTGGTTGATTAACTGGGGACGGAAAAGATCACCGTGGCCTCTCCCTTATGGTACTGCCTGTTGTGGTATTGAGATGATGTGCGCTCTGGCCGCAGGTTACGATATGGCAAGATTCGGGGCGGAGCGACCGAGCTTTTCTCCGCGTCAGGCAGACGTGCTGATACAGGCAGGGACCATAAACTTGAAAATGGCCCCTGTTTTCAAGAGGATATATGACCAGATGGCTGAGCCCAGATGTGTTATTGCCATGGGTGCCTGTGCTTGCAGTGGAGGCGTTTTCAGGACCTATCCCACGCTTCAGGGTATTGACAAGCTCGTACCTGTGGATATTTACATTCCGGGGTGTCCCCCCAGACCTGAGGCCCTGTTGCAGGCCCTGTTGTTGTTTATCGAAAAGACTGAGAAGAGTCAACCTATTACACATAAGAAGTACTCTGACTTATTGGTGGGTACCTAACCATGGATCTCAAGAACAGAGTGGAACAGTGTCTCGGGCCTGAAAATTTTGTTGTGGCCATGATTGAATGTCAAGGCGACCTCAGTGTGGAAGTTCCAAAGAGAAGCGTGGTTGACGTGATGCGCCTTTTGCGGGATACACCCGATCTCGGTTTTAATTTTTTGAGTGACTTGTTAGGGGTGGATAATCTCGACCTGAATAAGCCCAAGAAAAAGCCTAAGAAAAAAACAGAAGAAGGTGAGGGTGCTGAGGCAGAGGCAGAGGAAGAACCAAAAGAGAAGGGGCCGCTTCCACCCCGCTATGAAGTAGTTTACCTGCTGCTTTGCCTTGAACGAAATGAGCGTCTGCAGGTGAAGGTGCGCGTGGAAGAGAATGATATGGAGGTGGACACC
Organism: Deltaproteobacteria bacterium; assembly: GCA_030605675.1. Classification (GTDB taxonomy): domain Bacteria; phylum Desulfobacterota; class Dissulfuribacteria; order Dissulfuribacterales; family UBA3076; genus UBA3076. Next base: position 7,310 of record JAUWHV010000115.1, read on the forward strand.
CTGACTCCCGTGTGGAAGGCCGCAGATTGGCCTGAACGTGAGGTGTTTGACATGTTTGGCATACGCTTTAAGGGCCATCCCAATCTCAAGAGACTCCTGATGTGGGACGACTTTCCGGCACATCCCCTTCGCAAGGACTACCCATTGGAAGGGCAGGGGGAAGAACGTCACCTGATATACGACGATTAGGAGAAATGAAGGTGAATCAGAATCCCACTCCACAGACCGGTCACGATACAGGTGACTACGTAACTGTAAATATCGGCCCTTCTCATCCGGCCATGCACGGTACTCTCCGGGTGGTCGCCCTGACCGACGGAGAATCCCTGATAAAAGTCGACCCTGAGATAGGATATCTTCACCGGGGCGTGGAGAAGCTGGGCGAGAATCTTACATACCATCAATTCATTCCTATTACGGACAGGCTCAACTACTGTTCCGCTATTCCCAACAATGTTTCATATGAGATGGCCGTGGAGAAATTGATGGGTATTGAGGTCCCTGAGAAGGCCCAGCTCATCCGGGTCATCATGATGGAACTTGCCAGGATCGCAGATCACCAGGTCTGTATAGGGATCCTTGGCGTGGACCTTGGGGCCTTTACGCCATTCTTCTATCTTATCATACAGCGTGAGGAGATCTACGAGATATTCGAGTGGTTCAACGGAGCAAGGCTGACCAACACCTTTGGCCGTATCGGAGGAGTTGATGCCGACCTGCCTGATGATTTTGAGGAGAGGTGGGAGGAGCTCAAGCCCGGTGTGCGAAAGGCCAATGATGAAACTGAAAAGCTCCTTACTCACAACCGTATCTGGATGGACCGTACCATAGGCGTCAGTGCCTTTTCTGCAGAGGACGCCCTGAACTGGGGCTTTACAGGTCCCTGCCTGAGGGCATGCGGGGTCAAGAGGGACTTGAGAATAGATGAACCCTATTGCATGTATGACAAATTCAAGTTCGAAGTGCCGGTCGGGAAACATGGTGATGTGTTTGATCGTTACATCGTGCGTATGATCGAGATGGAGGAGTCGATTAAGATCATTGATCAGGCATACAAGCTTTACAAGGAGATGCCGGCCGATGCCCCTCTGATGGCAAGGGTGCCCAAGGTCATCAAACCCCCGGCAGGCGAAGTGTATAGTGCTCTTGAGTCTCCTAACGGGGAACTGGGCTTCTTTGTAAAGAGCGATGGTTCCGCCAACCCTTATAGAATAAGGATAAGGCCCCCGTGCTATATGATCTATCAGGCCTTTCCTGAGTTGGTCGAGGGGGAACTGATAGCCGACCTGGTTGCCTGTCTCAGTAGTCTTAACGTTATTGCCGGCGAGTTGGATCGGTAAGGAGGCTGATGCCCATGGATGACTGGCTAATTGCAATTATTAAGGTCGTTTGCATCTGGGTATGGGTTTTGCTCATAGCCGTGGTCATGACCTGGGTGGAAAGGCGAGGTGCAGCTTTGATACAGGACAGGCCGGGTCCGAACCGCGCCGGTCCTTTTGGACTGTTCCAGCCTTTGGCAGATGGAATCAAGCTCTTTACCAAGGAAGAGATAATACCTACAAAGGCTCAAAAGCTTCTCTATATTATGGGTCCTTTGCTTTTTGCTCTTCCGGCCTTTTCAGCCTATGCAGTCGTGCCCTTTGGAGACAAGATTGTTCTTGGAGGCAAGGAAATAATACTTCAGGTCTCCGATGTGAATATAGGGTTTCTCTTCATATTAGCCATTGGTTCCATGGGAGTGTACGGGGTAATACTGGGCGGCTGGGGTTCCACTAATAAGTATTCGATCCTTGGAGGTCTGAGATGTACTGCCCAGATGGTTTCATACGAAGTGCCTCTGGGGCTGGCTCTGCTGGCTATTGTGTTCGTGTATGGCACCTTCAGCCTCAGAGATATATCTCTTGCCCAGCAGGGGACTTTTTTGGGATTTCTACCAAACTGGGGGATATTCAAACAGCCCTTGGGATTTATTCTGTTCATTGTGGCTGCTTATGCAGAGGCCAGCCGTGTGCCGTTTGACTTGCCTGAGGCGGAAAGCGAAATTGTTTCGGGCTATCATACAGAGTACGGTTCAATGCGACTGGGGCTTTATCTCTTCGGGGAGTATGTAAACCTGGTAACGATATCCGGTGTTATTGTCGCCCTGTATTTTGGCTCCTGGCATATGCCATATATTGACTTAGGCGCATATCTCGGACCCATATCATGGGGGATAGTATCTTTCTGTATATTCTTCTTAAAGGTATCGTTCTTCCTGTGGATGTTTGTGTGGGTCAGGTGGACCTTGCCTCGGTTCAGGTATGATCAGATTATGGGCCTTGGGTGGAGAGGGCTGATTCCTCTTGCCCTGTTTAATATCTTCATTACCGCGCTGTTTATTCAGCTTACGGTCTAGTCGGAGTACATCATGGCCAAGCCGGTTGTAAAAAAGGAATACACCCTGACTGAACGGATCTATCTATGGGAGATCCTGAAGGGTATGAAGCTCACGTGGGGACACTTCTGGTTCAATTTTAAGGCCTGCTGGAGGCCCGGGCCCCATACGATTCCAACATGCTGGCAGTACCCGGAGGATCGCACCAGGGAAATCTCTCCTATCTTTCGCGGTGAACATATGCTGCAGAAGGACGATAAGGGCAGGGAGACGTGTATTGCGTGTGGTATGTGCGCAAAGATCTGCCCGGCAAAGTGTATTACGATAAAGAAGGCCAAGCGAAAGGAAGGCGAGGAAGATAAGTACGCTGCAAAAACATATCCTGCGGCCTTTGAAGTAGACCTTCTGCGATGCATATTCTGCGGTTTCTGTGAAGATGTATGTCCCAAGAATGCCATTGTTTTAGGACAGGAATTCGAGTTTGCCAGGTATACAAAAGAAGAGTGTATTCTGGATAAACGAAAATTGCTTATGAATTATCGTAAGGCCAAGGAAGCGGGCAAGCTCAAGCCGCCCAGGAAGCGTGTTCCTGTTGTTCCTGCGCCGCCTAAGCCGGAGAAGGATGAGAAGGCCGAGGGTGCTGAGGCAAAAGAAGGCAAGCCTGCTGTCGCCGGCAAAGCCAAGAAAAAGCC
>JAUWHV010000080.1 GCA_030605675.1 Deltaproteobacteria bacterium
CATATCAATAATCAAAGGCCTCCTTTCCCCAATACTCAGTGAAGAAGTAAATTTTGTAAACGCCCCTATACTTGCTGAAGAGCGAGGTATAAAAGTGACGGAATCCAAGAGCAAGACATCTGAGGACTTTACCAGTCTCCTTACCGTCACAGTAAAGACAGCCGATGGCACCAATACTCTGGCAGGAACCATATTTGGCAAAAAAGAACCACGTCTTGTCAGAATCAATGATTTCTGTCTGGAGGCTGTGCCGGAAGGACATATGTTGCTCATTTACAATGAGGACCGTCCGGGGGTAATCGGTCGAATCGGAATCACCCTGGGTGAGGCGAACATTAACATAGCCCAAATGCAGGTGGGACAGGATCCGGACCATCATAGGAATGTCATACTTCTGACCACGGATGATTCGGTAGGGCCAAATGTCCTTTCCCGTCTCCTGCAGGAGGACGGTGTTGAAAAGGCTCAAGCCATAGACCTCTGAGAAAGTTGCTTGAAACTCAATTATCTCTGCTAACGATTCTATGGCAGCTACCCAGCATAGTCTAAAATCTATTCTTGAGGCCATGTTATTGGTGGCAGACAGGCCTATTGGTCTGAAGAAATTCACTCAGCTTCTGCCTGAATATGACAGGGGTGCTATAATCACTACATTGAAAATCCTCCAGAGGGAGTACAACGACGAAAAACGCGGCTTTGAACTCAAGGAGGTGGCTGGGGGATTTCGTCTTCAGACCTGCAGGAATTTTCGAAGCTGGGTGCTCAGGCTCAAAAGGTCAAGTCCGGTAAGACTCAGCAGGGCAGCCCTTGAGACACTTGCCGTTGTGGCGTATAGACAGCCAACAACAAAGGCAGAGGTTGAAAGTATCAGGGGAGTGGACGCCAGCGGCACCCTGCGTTTCCTGCTCGACAGAAAGATTATCAGGATTGTCGGCAGAAAGGACCTTCCCGGTCGCCCGTTACTTTATGGCACGACCCGGCAGTTCCTGGAGGTATTTGAATTAAAGGATTTGTCAGACCTGCCGTCTCTGGCAGAAATGGTTGAGCTGGAACATCAGACAAACGGCCTTCCTCAAATCCCATTGTTCAGATAGGTTAGATAGTGTCTGAACGGAAAAGCAGTTCAGACACAATTTTGAATTCTAAATTTTGAATTTTGAATTTAAAAAAGGAAATGAACTTAATACCTAAATTGAGCGATTAGCGATTAGCTATTAGTTTAATGATTACAGGATGTTCTGGTAATATCTTGATTTTTCAAAGCTAAATGCTAATGGCTAACAGCTAACCGCTCAACTTAGGTAAAAGGACCTGAAGAGATGTGCCAATCAACAATCTATCTTAAAAAAGGCGATACGGAAGAAGAGATATTACGTGATGCCATCCTGGTAGAACCCTGTTCAGGAGGGGTCAGAATACAGGGATTATTTGATGCCCCCAAGATCATTCCTGCCCGCATTGTCAGCATTGATCTATTAAAAAACAGGATCATATTAGAACCTCAAAAATAGTTCCCCTTCAATTAATAATAGCTTAAACTAGCTGCCTACTGCGAGACTCTTTTTGACAGGATTTTTATTTATCCTGACAATCCTGTAAATCCTGTCTGAAAAATGGAAATTCCTATACTATTAAATTAGAAAACGTTATAATAACACCTCTTAATATTGAAATATGCTAAATGGAGCCTACATTAAAATGACCGATTTGGAAAAGCTGAGGGTACTCCTGCCCCATTGGATTACGCATAACCGTGAACACATAGCCGAAATCGACAGGTGGGCCAAGTTGTTTAAAGATTCAGACAATATCCAGGTAAAGGAAGCACTCAAAAAGGCAATAAGCGCCACTGAACAGGTTACTAAAGAGTTGCAACACGCCCTGGACCTGGCCGGAGGTCCCATTGAGAGCCCTGAACCCCATAGCCATCACCACGGACACGGTCACAGCCACCACGAACATGGAAAGGATTGATGAGATACATAAGCACCCGCGGAGGGATTGATCCCATATCTTTCACAGAAGCCGTAATGATGGGTCTTGCTGCTGACGGAGGGCTGTTATTGCCGGACCCCCTCCCATCTGTAGATTCGGCCACTCTTGATGAATGGAAAGACCTGAGTTATCCAAAGCTTGCCCTGAAAATTATGGGGCTCTTTGTTGACGATCTTTCAGACAAAGAGCTTGAGGCACTCATTCACGACGCCTATACCACATTCGACACGCCTGACATCACCCCTATTGTTAAAGTTGGGAAACACTATGTCCTGGAACTATTCCATGGGCCGACCCTGGCCTTTAAGGACGTTGCCCTACAGGTCCTGGGAAATCTTTTTTCTCTTCTTCTCAGGAAATCAGGCGAGAATATGAACATCCTCGGCGCCACCTCCGGAGATACGGGCAGTGCCGCCATCTATGGAGTCAGAGGAAAGGACAATATTAACATCTTTATACTCCATCCCAAGGGGCGGGTGAGCAAGGTGCAGGGCCTTCAAATGACCACGGTGCCGGAGAAGAACGTCTTTAATATTGCAGTGCAAGGCACCTTTGATGACTGCCAGGCCATAGTAAAGGCCATATTCAACCAGCTTGACTTCAAGGCTCGATATCATCTAGGTTCCATCAACTCCATCAATTGGGCCAGGGTCCTTGCCCAAGTCGTATATTACGTCTATGCCGCTCTGAAGGTGAAAGAGCAAACAGGAGCTGGATCAATCAATTTCTCTGTACCAACCGGGAATTTTGGAGATATTTTCGCAGGCTATGTAGCAAGACGGCTTATTCAGCCCAATATAGGAAGACTGATCCTTGCCACCAATGAAAACAATATCCTGACTCGTTTTGTCCTGCAGGGCCGCTACGCTAAAAGTAAAGTGATTCCCACCATAAGTCCCTCCATGGATATCCAGGTCGCCAGCAATTTTGAGCGCTATCTTTATTACCTGTACAATCAGGAACCCGAACGGATAAAACAGGCATTTATCTTTCTTGATCAAAAAGACGAAATTATCATTAGTCAAGAGGAACGGGCCAGGGTAAGAAAGGATTTTGCCTCTGCCTCTATAGATCAGGCCTCAACGATCACAACCATCAGGGACATCTATAAGGAAACAGGCTATATTCTGGACCCACACACTGCAGTGGGGGTAGCCGCGGCTGAGAGGCTTGGGCCTGATCTGCCAAAAGGACCCACCATCTGTCTGGCCACTGCACATCCGGCAAAATTCCCCGAGGCTGTACGCAAGGCCATAGGCAGGGAACCAGAGCGACCGGAATCATTAAAGGGAATTGAAAGCAGGCCTAGCAGATGCGAAATTCTTGCTGCAGAAGTAGACGCAGTAAAAAATTATATTGTTAAGCATGCATTATGAGCAATCAGGCCCCCAGGCTATTGCTTAATAATTGCTAATTAATAATTGCTAAAGACCTTGCTTCTTCAACTCTGATATCAGTTTCTCCTGTTTCGAAGTCAGCTTGGCCGGCACCTCAATCATTATTCGAACATATTCGTCTCCTCTGCCACCAGAAGCAGTCGGGAGACCCTTCCCCCTCAGACGCAACTTCTGCCCACACCGTGTACCTGCAGGTATCTTTAGCCTCACTGTCCCCCCC
>JAUWHV010000153.1 GCA_030605675.1 Deltaproteobacteria bacterium
GGAATTCTCTGACCACCTCATCCAGTGCATCCCATACCTCCGGGGCCTCCTTTTCCACCACCTTCTTTGCATCTTTAATGGAGGTAACAAGTCCCTTCTCTTCAAGTTTATTGTATATAAACGGTTTGAAAAGCTCGATTGCCATCCTTTTGGGCAAGCCGCACTGGTGCAGTCTGAGTTCCGGACCTGGCACAATGACCGAACGTCCTGAGTAATCGACCCTCTTTCCAAGGAGATTTTGACGAAAACGTCCCTGCTTGCCCTTCAGCATATCTGATAATGATTTCAAAGGACGTTTGTTCGGCCCTGTAACTACCCGGCCCCTCCGGCCATTATCAAAAAGGACATCTACTGCCTCCTGGAGCATCCTTTTTTCATTACGGATGATGATGTCCGGGGCATCCAGTTCTTTGAGCTTCTTGAGTCGATTATTCCGATTGATGACCCTGCGATAAAGGTCATTGAGGTCCGATGTGGCAAAACGCCCTCCATCCAGGGGGACCAGAGGTCTCAAATCCGGAGGAAGGACCGGAACAACGCTCAGAATCATCCATTCAGGCTGGTTACCTGAATCCCGAAAGGCCTCAATGACCCTCAACCGCTTGCCGAGCTTTTTCCTTTTGGCTTCTGAACGGGTCTTGATCATCTCTCCCCGGAGTTCCACGGACAAGGCATCCAGATCGAGACGCTTTAACATCAAATGTATTGCTTCCGCCCCTATATCTACCTCAAATTTATCACCGAATTGCTCTTGATTCTTGTAATAGGCCTCATCGGACATAAGAGTGCCCACAGGGATCTCCGGCATCTCCGATTCGATCACTATGTGTGACTCAAAATACAGGACCCTTTCGAGCTCTTTCAAACTCAAATCCAAAAGAGCACCGATTTTGCTGGGAAGGCTCTTTAAGAACCATATATGAGCTACAGGAGCTGCCAGGGAAATGTGGGCCATCCGCTCACGCCGGACTTTTGACTGGATGACCTCAACTCCGCATTTTTCGCAGATGACGCCCCTATGCTTCATGCGCTTGTACTTTCCACACAGGCACTCATAATCCTTTACCGGGCCAAAAATCTTGGCACAAAAAAGGCCTTCCCGTTCCGGCTTAAAGGTTCGGTAATTGATGGTCTCAGGTTGCCTTACCTCCCCATTTGACCTTCCGAGAATTTTCTCAGGAGAGGCCAGAGAAATCCTGACTGATTTAAAGCTCAAAGGATCTTTTGGCTTTGTAAAAAGGGAAAGAAGATCTTCCATTCAGTAAAACCCCCGTATCACTCCTGCAACTCTACATCCATACATAAACCCTGAAGCTCCTTCACCAGGACATTAAAGGACTCAGGAAGACCCGCCTCAAGGAAATTATTGCCCTTGACGATCTTTTCATACATCCTGGATCTTCCGACTACGTCGTCGGACTTGACTGTCAGGAACTCCTGAAGAGAATAAGCGGCGCCGTAGGCCTCCATGGCCCACACCTCCATCTCACCTAATCGCTGCCCCCCAAACTGGGCCTTTCCTCCAAGGGGCTGCTGCGTGACCAAAGAATATGGACCTGTAGAGCGGGCATGTATCTTATCATCCACTAAGTGGTGAAGTTTCAATACATACATAACCCCGACAGTGACCAGCTCGGCTATAGCCTTTCCAGTATAACCATCGTAAAGAACCACATCGCCAAGTTCTGATTGTCCTGACTCTACCAGGAGCTTGCGGATCTGGTCCTCATGTGCTCCGTCAAACACCGGAGTTGCAACCGGTACGCCCTGTTCAAGGCTCAAGGCTAGATTCCGTAGCTGTTCGTCATCCATGCCGCTTATCAAGGCATTCAACTCGTCTTGCGAATAGATATTGGCCATTCTTTTCTTGATCTTGTCGATCTTATAATCTTTTGCCAACTCAGCCAGTTGTGCCCCGAGATTTTTTGCAGCCCAACCCAGATGGACCTCCAAAATCTGACCCACATTCATCCGTGAAGGTACGCCCAGGGGATTCAAAACAATGTCAACCGGAGTGCCGTCTGCGAAATATGGCATATCCTCTATCGGCACGATAGTAGAAACCACACCTTTGTTGCCATGACGCCCGGCCATCTTGTCACCTACGGCCAGCTTCCGCTTCATTGCTACACAGACCCTGACCATCTTAATCACACCTGGCGGAAGGTCATCCCCCTTCTTCAGACGCTCAATTTTACCCTCAAAGTAGGTGGTTATTCGTTGGATCTCACCCTCATACCAGGACAGCACATCACTCACTACAGGAATCAGGCTCCTGCGACCCTCCAGCATGAGATCTCTCAAACGATGGATAGGTATCTTCCGGAGCATATCACCTGTAATCTCATACCCGGCCTCAAGATAGACCTTGCCCTTGCTGTCTATTATAGAAACCGATGCCTTCTGCCCCTTGAGATGACTCTCCAGCTTTTTAAGAGCAGTCCGACGAATCACATTGATCTCGTCCGCCTGATCCTTAAGTACACGTGCTATTTCAATGTCCTCAATGGCCTGGATACGTTCGTCTTTTTCCACACCTCTGCGGCAAAAAACCTTGGCATCTATCACCACACCCTGAATTCCCGGCGGCACCCTGAGAGATGTATCCTTTACGTCTCCTGCCTTCTCACCAAAGATGGCCCGAAGGAGCTTTTCCTCCGGAGTGAGCTGGGTCTCTCCCTTTGGTGTAATCTTGCCTACAAGTACGTCTCCGGACTTAACCTCTGCCCCTATACGTATTATGCCGCTATCATCCAGATCACTGAGGGCGTCTTCCCCTACATTAGGTATGTCGCGGGTTATCTCCTCCTTACCCAGCTTAGTGTCCCTGGCCTCCAACTCAAATTCCTCAATATGTATCGATGTATAAACGTCCTCTTTGACCAGACGTTCACTCACTACCATTGCATCTTCAAAGTTGTAGCCTCGCCAAGGCATAAAAGCCACTACAACATTTTTGCCTAATGCCAGTTCTCCATTGTCAGTAGATGGACCGTCTACAAGAACGTCTCCTTTTTTAAATTCCTGCCCTGGAATCACTATTGGTCTTTGATTGAGTGTTGTTGTCTGATTGGACTTCTGGTACTTGGTGAGTTTATGTATCTCGACCTCCACCGGCAGTTCCGTGGACTCATCCTCATCGTAAACCGCTACCAGGCGTGTAGCATCGACGTCTTCTATATATCCGTCCCTTTTTGCAACTACAGTTACACCGGAATCCATGGCCACTATTTTCTCCATCCCGGTACCAACGAGCGGAGCCTCTGAAACCAGCAGAGGAACTGCCTGCCGCTGCATGTTGGAACCCATCAAGGCCCGGTTTGCATCATCATTTTCCAGAAATGGTATAAGACCTGCGGAAACACTGACCAACTGGTTGGGGGCCACGTCTATGGCAGTAACCTCCTCTGCCGGGACAATAATGAACTCGCCCATTCTCCTGGCACCAACATTGTCATCAATAATATATCCGTCATCATCAAGACTGACTGTTGCCTGTGCGATAGTCTCCTTTTCATCTTCAATAGCAGTCATATAGACCACTTTCCCTGTAGTCCTGCGGTCCTTAACCTTACGGTAAGGAGTCTCCACAAAACCATACCTGTTTATTCTGGCAAAGGAACTCAGAGAAACTATCAGTCCGATATTTGGACCTTCAGGTGTTTCAATGGGACAAATCCTCCCATAATGAGTGGGATGTACATCTCGCACCTCAAACCCGGCCCTCTCCCTGGACAGGCCACCCGGCCCCAAAGCAGATAACCTTCGCTTGTGAGTGATTTCTGCCAGCGCATTGGTCTGGTCCATGAACTGGGAAAGCTGACTGGAGCCGAAAAACTCCTTGATGACAGAAGTAACGGGCTTAGGGTTTACCAAATCATTAGGCATTAACGCCTCAACTTCCTGAAGGGTCATTCTCTCTTTGATAGCCCGCTCCATCCGGACCAGTCCGATCCTGTACTGATTCTCTATAAGCTCACCCACTGATCTGACCCGGCGGTTGCCTAAATGATCTATGTCATCTACCGGCCCCTGCCGATCCTTTAAACGGACCAACTCCCTCACAGTCTCCATTATGTCCTCAGTCGTAAGGACTTTCAGGGAAAGAGGCAAATTCATACCCAGCCTCTGATTGATCTTATAACGGCCTACCTCTGAAAGGTCATAGGTGTTGGGGTTGAAAAAAAGAGAATTAAAAAACTTCTCAGCCACCTCGGGTATCGGGGGACTACCGGGACGGAGCCTCCGGAAAACCTCTATGATGGCCTCTTCCTGATTCTGTGTCTTGTCCTGACGTAACGTGTCCCCTATGGAAGAACTTACCTTGATGCCATCGATAAACAGAACCTGCAACTCTGTGATTCCACTCTCCCTCAAAAACGCCAAATCCTTTTTCGTGACCGGAGAATTCATGGGAATCAACACCTCCCCGGTTTCAGGATTTACCACATCAAGGGCTGTGATCTTTTCTATTAGATCATCTTCTTCAACAGGTACCATGATGACACCTGATTCCTCAAACTTCTTCATCATGGTCCGGGAGAACTTGCGATTCTTGCGTAAAAGGATATCGCCCGTATCAGGATTCACCACGTCCAGAGTAGCCTTCTGGCCTAACATGGTCTCTGTATTCACCATGCGATACAGAAATTTGCCATCAATTACATACGTATCCCGGTTATAGAAAATACTTAGTAAATCTTCAGTGCTGTAACCCATGGCTTTTAGCAACACTGTTACAGGGAACTTCCGCCTGCGATCTATCCGGACATGCAAGATGTCTTTGGGATCAAACTCCAAATCAATCCAGGAACCACGGACCGGAATGACCCTGGCTGAGTAAAGCAATTTCCCGCTGGCATGTGTCTTTCCCTTGTCGTGGTCAAAAAACACCCCGGGAGAACGCTGAAGCTGGCTGACCACTACTCTCTCAGTACCATTAATAATAAATGTGCCGGTTCTGGTCATAAGGGGAATGGCCCCAAAGTAAATCTGCTGTTCCTTGATATCCCGTATACTTTGTACTCCGCTTTCTTTATCTACGTCGTAAGAAAGGAGTCGCGCCACCATTTTCACCGGCGAGTCATAGGTCACGCCGCGGGAAAGACATTCTTCTTCAGAGTATTTGGGCTCACCTATAGAATATTGAACAAATTCAATAGAAGATGCACCTGTGAAATCCGTTATTGGAAAGACGCTTTGAAATGCTGCCTGAATCCCCACATCCTCTCTGGCTTCCGGAGCCACGTCTTTTTGCAAAAACTTGGCATAGGAATGTTGCTGCATCTCGATTAAGTTGGGGATATCAATGACTTTTTTTACACGACCAAAGTTCTTTCTCACGGGAAGTGCTTGATTTTTTGTCATAAAGTACTGCCTCGGGGGTAGCTTTTGGCGAGTTAAAGCCTGAACAAAAAATCATGTTCAGGTAAAATCCAAATATCAAAATCCGAAATCCGAAACAAATTCAAATGCCGGATGACCAAAACCAACCCTGGCCAAGGCCAGGTTTTTCTTCCGGAAACATTGTCCAACCTTTGTCGCGCCAAGGCGGGCACATTGGAAATTCGATGTTTTTGTCATTATAGCATTCTTATTTCTGTGATTGTTTCGGATTTCTGACCAAAAAAACAGGGATTTTCAGCCAGGCACGAGTTATCTTTTTATTATTTTATCTCTACCTTTGCGCCGACACTCTCGACCTGTTCCTTTATCTTCTCGGCCTCGTCTTTGGAAACACCTTCTTTGATGGGTTTAGGCGCGCTCTCAACCAGATCTTTAGCTTCCTTAAGGCCCAAACTTGTTACAGCCCTGACCTCCTTGATTACCTTGATTTTCTGGTCGCCGAATTCTACTAGAATAACATCGAACTCTGTCTGTTCTTCAGCAGGGGCACCGCCCCCTTCACCGGCAACTGCACCGGGAGCCGCTACTGCGACCGGAGCCGCTGCACTTACACCAAACTTGTCCTCCAACTCCTTGACTAGCTCGGAGAGTTCAAGCACTGTCATATTAGAAATAAATTCAATTACATCCTCTTTGGAAATAGCCATTTCAGTCTCCTTATTAACTATCTATAATTCTGCCGAAGACAACCTGTCTGCAGCGTTGCATAAGAGCTGAAAGCCTGAAGCTGAAAGCTGAAAGGGGTTGATTACGATAGATCCTCGAGCTTTGAGCTTTGAGCTTTGAGCTGATTTTGAGCAGAACCGCTTATTCAATTGTCATCATCATTTTTCTGATCTTCAATTGCCCTTAGCGCATAAAGCAGCTTTCGCGGTATACCTGACAGGGCTCTGACAAGACCTGTAGGAACAGCAACAAAAACTGTGAGCAGCTTTGCAAGCAAAACCTCCCGGCATGGCAGTTCTGACAAGGCATGGATTTGGGCAATGTCAATGAGCTTTCCATTCAAAACCCCGCTGCGGATCTCAAGGATCTCACTCTCCTTTGCGAACGCCACCATAACCTTTGCCATAGACACTGGATCTTCATGGGTAAAGGCCACGGCATTAGGACCTAAAAACTGATCTGAAAGAACTTCTGCCGGAGTACCCCGTATGGCCCTTTTAAAAAGAGTGTTTTTTGATACCTTGAACTCGGCACCTGACTCCCTGAGCTTCTTTCGAAGTTCATTGGCACCAGCAACGTCGAGACCTGAAAACTGAGTCATAATTACAGCTTCAGACCCGGAAAACTTCTCGTGCAGATCCTCAACTATGGTCTCTTTTTCCTTAAGCTTTAAAGCCAAATTTCTCCCCCCCTTTCTACCATAGGCAGTTATTTTTTACTGCCAAAGGCAGAGGTCTCACCTATCTAGGTAGGTAGAGCTAAGTGCCGGACCAGCTCTATTAAACACATAAGGCGTACCTACTGTCTCTGACTAATGAGCAGATATGGAAATTTTGAATGCTGAATGTTGAATTATGAATTGTGGAAAAAATATAATATTATTCCTCAGAGATTCAGAATCCAAATATTCAAAATATAGTCCAGTACCTTAATTCAGCATTCAAAATCCAAAACTCAACATTATTATTTAGGAAGCGACTGCTTTAACTTCAGCGGGATCCACCTTCACTCCTGGTCCCATTGTAGTGGACAGTGCAACGTTCCGCACATAGGCCCCCTTGCTTGTAGAAGGCTTTATGCGGAGTAATGTCTCCGCAAGCGATGCGAAATTCTCCCTGATTTTATTGGAACCAAAGGAAACCTTGCCCAAAGGAACATGGACAACCCCGCCCTTGTCTACCCGGAAATCCACCTTTCCTGCCTTTATCTCATTAACCGCCCGGGCAACATCAAAGGTGACGGTTCCAGTCTTGGCATTTGGCATCATACCCCTTGGGCCGAGAATCTTGCCGATCCTACCCACCATTGACATCATATCGGGAGTGGCAACAACTTTATCAAAATCAAGCCAACCCCCTTTTATCTTTTCTATCACATCCTCGGCTCCAACATAGTCGGCGCCGGCATCTTCAGCCTCTTTGGCTTTTTCACCCTTAGCAATTGCCAGGACCCTTTGAGTGCGTCCCGTACCATGAGGAAGGACAACAGAGCTTCTCACATTCTGGTCTGCCTTCCTGGGATCGACCCCCAGGACTATGGCTAGATCTACGGTCTCATCAAACTTGACATAGTGCGTACTGAGGACCACATCTACTGCTTCATCCAAACCGTACCTTCGCCCGACATCCACTTTGGCCCTTGCGTCTAAATATTTCTTACCATGACTTGCCATGGAATCTTTCTCCCTTAGTCCGTATTACACGACATCTGCATCGAACAGGCATCGTGTGATATGCCTTTAACCAACAATTTCAATACCCATGCTACGGGCTGTGCCTTCAATAGAACGTGCAGCCGCATGCAAATCAACAGCGGTCAGGTCCGGCTCCTTTTTCATGGCGATTTCCTCTACCTGCTTCCTGGTAACCTTGCCGACTTTTTCCCGATTAGGAATTCCTGACCCTTTCTCGATATTTGCCGCCTTCTTAAGCAAAATAGCCGCGGGAGGCGTCTTCATAATAAAGCTGAATGACCTGTCTGCATATACTGTTATCACAACAGGGATTATCATCCCCATCTGGTCCTGTGTCTTTGCATTAAAGGCCTTAACAAACTCCATTATGTTCACACCGTGCTGCCCCAAAGCGGGTCCCACAGGCGGAGACGGGTTTGCCTGCCCGGCAGGGATCTGGAGTTTAATATATGATAAGACTTTCTTGGCCATAATATTCTCCTTTAACCGGCCTTTTGTACGTGTCCGAATTCCAGTTCAACCGGTGTTGACCTTCCGAAAATAGAGACAAGTACCCGGATCTTTCCTTTCTCCGGGTTAACATTATCCACCACACCATTAAAATTGGCAAAAGGTCCATCTGTCACAGTCACCTGATCACCCTTTTCAAAGCTATACTTGGGTACCGGCTTTAGAGCTCGTTCTTCCATCTGCCGGATTATTTTTTCCGCCTCTTCATCTGAAAGGGGTACCGGATTCTGCAGGCCACCGATAAAGCCGGTCACTTTTGGGGTATCCTGAACCAGGTGCCACGAGTTATCATTTAATTCCATCTTTACCAGAATGTAGCCCGGAAAAATCTTTCTGGATGAAGTACGCCTTTCTCCTCTTAGGATTTCTACCACCTGTTCCATAGGGACAACAATTCCGGAGAAATACTCCTCCAACCCGTACTGCTTAATCCTCTCCTCTAAAGAGACCTTGACCTTATGCTCAAACCCGGAATAGGTATGAACAATGTACCATTTTTGCGCCATTAAAAGTTACTCATTTACAAGTTATAGAAAGTCATATGTGACATGGACTAACTTATTTTTTTAGTAAGCGTTCACGGAACGCTGAAATTGGAAATTTGGCTTTCATGCTTTTGTTTCGTTTCATCTCTACCAAATTTCTAATTTCTAATTTCAAGCCATTGTTAATAAATAAGGAAGCTGACAAGCTTTGTCAGGGAAATATCTACTATACCAAGGTACGCAGTAAAAAAAAACGTAATTGCCAATACAGCGGTAGTCAGCGCAATTGCTTCCTTCCTGGAAGGCCAAGTAATTTTGTCAAACTCGACACGGACCTCTAAGAGAAAGGACTTAACCTTATCCAGCCTACCCATAACACCGCTGCTCAAAGAAGGGCTGGCCTCTGCCCGGCTGGAGCCCTGGCTGGACGAGCGGTTCTTGACAAGCTTGTCATTGCCTTGTGTTACAGTCTGTGTTTCTTTTCTGCTCTGAGCCTTTCTAACTTTCTTTTTTGTCACTTAAATCTCCCAACTTGCCGGAGTTGATTTATATTTTCCGATAACGGACTATGGCAGGCCAGGAGGGACTCGAACCCCCAACTCCCGGATTTGGAGTCCGGTGCTCTACCATTAGAGCTACTGGCCTGCTGAGATCCGAGCTTTCCTGTGCCGGCTTATTAAACCACATGCAAAATAGCGCATTCCGTGCTTTGCCGGGAAGGCAGATGTCATGTAGCATGAAATCCTGCAAGCAGATATTAAAACTACTTTATCTCCTTGTGTATTGTATGCCTTCTGTCGAATCGGCAGTACTTCTTAAATTCAAGCTTATCCGGAGTTGTCCGTTTGTTCTTTGTAGTAGTATAATTACGCCGCTTGCAGACCGTACATGCAAGGGTGACTATCTCTCTCATAACCCGCCTCCTACTCCGTGATTTTGGTTACCACGCCGGCCCCGACTGTCCGGCCACCTTCGCGGATCGCAAACCTAACTCCCTCTTCCATGGCGATGGGCTGAATCATCGAAACCTCAAAAGTTACATTGTCACCAGGCATCACCATCTCTACACCCTCAGGCAACGTCACTATTCCTGTAACATCCGTGGTCCGAAAATAAAACTGCGGACGATATCCAGCAAAAAACGGGGTG
>JAUWHV010000119.1 GCA_030605675.1 Deltaproteobacteria bacterium
TGCTTTTCGGCCTGTGCCATCAATTTGCTCAGATCATCCCTTTTATATGAATAGTGGTCAGGGAAAGCTACTTTACCCCTCAAATCCGTTTCCAGATTCTCCAGGATTGCAAAAAAGAATTCAGGACCGGCAAGGGCACAAACAGCAAATAATGGCTTACCTGCCAGCGCGTCAGGCGTTTCAACTTCCCTTTCCATTGAAAGAAATCTCGTGGCCCGCATCTCACTCAGGAATACAGGCCGGCCCGGGACCATTGTCTGAAGCTCTCGCCTGCCTATCTCCTGGTCAGCGAAAGATAGTGCATCCGCCCTGGTCAGGAGAATCGCGGTTGCCCTGGAAAGCGCTGAGACAGGCTCTCTCAAATCACCCCCTGGAAATACCCATCGCGTCCCAAAAAAATTTATTGCAGGCAGCAGCACAAGATCAACATCCCGAAAAAGGGCCATATGCTGGAAACCGTCATCAAGGACGATCACTTGGGCACCAAAGCGCTCAATGGCAAGCCTTCCGCCGGCATACCTGTCTGAACCAACTACAACAGGGACATCCGAAAGGGCCTCGGCCATCATCACAGGCTCATCCCCGGCATCCCGCGGGGAAACCGGTACACTCGTACCATCAGAGACCACGAGGGGGCCACGTCCTGCCCTTCCTCCATACCCCCTGCTCACAACAGCCGGACTGATCCCCCGGCTCTTCAGCCAATTGGCTACAGCCAATACATGAGGGGTCTTTCCTGTCCCGCCAAGGGAAAGATTGCCTATGCTTATCACAGGACACGAAAGTTTCCTTGTGGCAAGATATCCTCTCCTGTAGGCCCATGCCCTGGCCTTCATCAAGACGCTGTATGCAGGCGAAAGGGGCCTGCCAAGGGCCAAGAGCAGTGATAAGGTGCTATCCTTCAAAATATCTCCGAACTTTTGCCAACCAATAATTAGCCACAGACCCACACAGACCCACACGGACAAACAAATCACCAAATCGCGAAATCACCAAATCACTAAATTCCCCTGAGTGCCTTCGCCACAAGATCCAGATACCTGGAGACAGCGCCCCGGTTTTTTTGTAAAAGGTCCTTTGCCCTGCCACCAATGTTTCTACGCTCAGAAGAGTCTTCCAGGAGCTTATTTAAAACCCCTTGCAATTCTTCTTTTCCTGACACACGCCTGCCTCCTCCGCAGGCCAGAAGATCTTCAGCTATCGTACGCGCGCTTTCAACATATGGACCAAAGAGCACCGGCACTCCATAGGCCGCGGGCTCAAGTAGATTATGCCCCCCGATATTTACAAGAGTTCCCCCTACAAATGCTACATCACAGAGGCTGTAGCACTTTAGAAGCTCTCCAAGGGTATCCAGGACCACTATGTCTACATCACCGGACTTCGCAGTCGCGCTGCGCCTTACGGCCTTAAATCCCATCTCCCTTGCCAGGGATTCCAGTTCCGGTCCACGTTTCGGGTCCCTTGGGGCCATGAGGAGTTGAAGTGCCGGGAACACGTGTTTAAGGCCCTTATGGGCAGCAAGTATCAGCTCCTCCTCTCCGGGGTGCGTGCTTCCTGCCACCCAAAGCGGTGCTGTGGGCTCAAGGCCTATGGCCTCTCTGAGAAGGATTTTTTCAGATTCATCAATTTGGGGCACTTCAAGGTCGTATTTCAGGTTTCCGGGAGCGCTTACTCTGTCCGTGGAAAAACCAAGCCTCAAAAGCCGTTCCCTGTCATAAGGTGACTGCATGGCGAGCAGATCAAAGCCTCCATACAGTATGTCTTTTACCGGCCCCAGATGTGAAAGCCTCTCTGCTGAAATGGAAGACAGGCTCCCGTTTACCAGCATCGTGGGGATACCTGAATGTCGCATGCTCCATATCCAGTTAGGCCAGACGTCTGTCTCAACAAGAATAAAGCAGTCGGGCGATATTGCCTTTATTACCTTGTTTACCAAAGGTAGCAAATCAAAAGGAGCCGTGGTGATCACATGGGCGGTACGGCCCAGCTTTTTTTTAAGGGCAGTGAGCCCTGTAGCTGTTGTGGCGGAGCAGATTATCCCTGCCCCTTGCCATCTTTGAGAAATGGCTGTTACCAGGGCCGATGCTGCATTTACTTCCCCGACCGACAGGGCATGAACCCATATCCTGGGAGACCGGCCCTTGATGGGAGACAGGTCGGGAAGCCTTCCGAGCCTTCCTGCCAGGTGGCCCCTGTACTTGGATCTGGAAAGAAGATATAGCAGGGCAGGAGGACCCAGCCACGGCAGGGCCGCAACCTGGAGCAGGTTATACATTATCAGTGCCGGGCGTGTCAGCGCCATGCCTTTATCACAAATACAGGATTTTGAGCCGAGAGAATCCGGCCCTGGCCCAGGGGCCTCAGCCTGGATACCTGCACCTGACTCACTTCGATCCGGAAACCATCCAGGGCCAGCTTATCTGACAGGAGCATCAGTGATTCCAAGGTAATAGCCGTAGCGACTACAGGTCCTTTTCCCTTAAGACGACGAATAACTTTTTTGAGAATGGATGAGAGAGCGATTCCTCCTCCGCCTATAAATACCCTGTCAGGTTCGGGGAGTCCTTCCAGCACCTCCGGAGCGCTCCCCTCTATCAGGTCTATGTTTAATGTTTGATACCTGCGGATATTGGCCTTTATGTCCTCGATACGTTCTTTGTTCTTTTCAACAGCAATAATCCTGAGTCCTGGGGCAAGCCCCGCGGCCTCAATTGAAACAGATCCGCTGCAGGCGCCAATGTCCCACATGACGCCCTTTGAAGGGATCTCAAGGGCCCCGAGGACTACTGAGCGGACCTCGGCCTTTGTAATCAGGCCTCCGCTGTGTTGATATGCATCCTCCCTTCGACCGAATCCACCAGTTGCCCACCTGATCTTCCCGGTAAGGACCGCGACGTTTAGAGGATGGAAGTCTCTGGAAGAGGCCTGTTCTAAAGAGTAAGACCCTGTTTTCTGAGAACTGCCCCCCAAATCCTCTGCCACATGGATTGTAAGTCGTTCCAGTCCTGCATCCAACAATGCCTGCGCAATTTTCCGAGGGGTATTAACAGGATCTGTCAGCAAGGCGATTTTTGTCATGTCCTGGCTTTTCAAGTAGGGATAAAGCTCCTCAATAATGCCGGAATCTCTTCCATGGAAACTCAGACTGATCAGATCATCCCAGGGTATCTTGAGCTTTGAGCACGCAAGCTGGACACTGGTAACAGATGGTATAAAACAAAGACGTTCCACAGAAAGCTCCCTCAGCAGCACACGTCCAATCCCGAAAAACAGGGGATCCCCTGAGGCAAGGACCACGACATCCCCAGGCCCTGATAAACAGGCCTTTAAGTCCTCAATAAGCTTTTCTATAGGCATAACAGGTCTTAAGGGCTTATCCTCAGGCACGATAAAACTAAAACGCTCCGCCCCGAATACCGTGAAGGCCCTATGCAGGCACTTTTTCCCCGCAGGAGAAAGGCCCTCCGGACCAACCCCTAGTACATATATTGTTCCCTCTTGTTTTTCTTCTTTCACAGTCTGCCGGTTAGATCTGTTGAAATTAGAAATTAGAAATTAGAAATTGGAAGTTTTGCTTTCATGCTTTTGTACTGTTTCAGATTTCAAGTTTCAAGCCATCAACGGCTACACCTTCTAATCCCTAATCGGGAAACTCTCAACCACTTTCCTGGAATATGACACAAGATGGATCATTAGATCCTGACCCGGTTTGAGAACAGGCTTCAGCCTTTTGAAGGCCTCGGAGCAGACTGCCTCTATCATTCTGCCTCTATCAACACCCCGGTCTTTCATTGAAATAAAGATTTCCCTCACGGTATTCGCACCTGAAATGGATTCAAAAGAGATATCCGGGACCAGTGCAGCAAGGAAGGCTAGCGCCTCATGTGTATTGAGGACACCGTGTTTTACATTAGTCTGCTCCCACCCCATGGCTATCTTGATCAGTTTAGACCACTGGCTTGCCAGGTGCACCCGCCGAAAAGGGCGTTTCGAAACCTCTTTTAAAGAAAATGTTACATAATCTCCCATAGACACGTATGCCTCTTCGGGCAGGCCCAAAAAATGTTGTGCAGCACGCTCCGAGGTGCGACCGGTGGCCAGCACCACTTGGTCCATGCCTGCTGCCAGGCACACGTCCATGGAACACCGAATGGTTGCACACCATGCCTCTGCTGAAATTGGCTTTACTATGCCGGTCGTACCCAAAATGGATATTCCACCTACTATTCCCAGCCTGTGATTGAGGGTCTTGGCTGCCAGTTCCTTTCCTTTAGGCACACTCACAGTCACTTCAGCCTCAAAACCTGATCTATTTTCCAAAGCCTCTTCCACTGCCTGCCTGATCATTTTCTTGGGAACAGGGTTGATGGCAGGACTGCCCGGGGGTATGGCAAGGCCAGGTTTGGTTACCCTTCCGACACCGTCTCCTCCAAGTATCTTGACGGATTTTTCCATTACATCAAGTGGAATAATCCTTACTCTGGAGACAATTTCCGCTCCATGGGTAATATCAGGGTCATCTCCTGCATACTTAATCACGCAGGCCCATGCGTCATTGTCTCCGGACCTGCCCCACCTGCTGACAGGAAAGGAGTGTCTCGCTCCATTCGGGAAAGGAATTGTCACGCCATTAATATTTGGAACCAAAGGATCACTTGCCAGTATGGCCGCAGCCTTGGCCGCTGCAGCAGCGCACGCCCCAGTGGAAAACCCATCTTTTAACGCCCCTTTTACCTTGCCGGTCTTCATTGACTTCCTACCAGGATATATGCATGATGCCTACACGGATGCCAGCCATTAGCTGTTAGCCGTTAGCTATTAGGTAAAAACTTTGTATAAAAACGGACTGTTAAGCTAAAACCTAATAGCTAATCGCACAAGTCATATTTTTTGAGGTATATTACCCCTAAAAGTGTAAACTACTTTTGACTTGCTATAAAGGATGCCCTTTTTTAAATTCAAAATTTAGAATTCAAAATTGTGTCTGAACTGCTTTTCCGTTCAGACACTATAGGCCCGTTATGATAAGACTGCAAAAATACCTTGCCAACGCCGGTGTGTGCTCCAGGAGAGCGGCAGAGATACTCATCCGCTCAGGCCAAGTCAGTATAGATGGCGAGATCGTTACAGAACTTGGTTCAAAGGTAGATCCATATACGAATGAAATTCGTGTTGACAAGACCAGGATTCTTTGGAAAAAACCTCCCATTTATCTTTTGCTTAATAAACCTAAAGGGGTCCTGACTACAGCTCGTGATCCCTATGGGCGAACCACTGTAATGGATCTGCTGGAAGGAATTCCGGGGCGGGTTTATCCTGTGGGACGCCTTGACAAAGACAGTGAGGGTTTGCTCCTTCTCACAAATGACGGAACACTGGCCCACCGGCTATTACATCCAAGCCACAAGGTTTCAAAGACCTACCATGCAACCGTAAGGGGGAGACCTTCAAAGACAGTTCTGGACCTTCTGCGACAGGGTGTAGAGATAGAAGGGAAAATGACATTGCCCTGTGAAATGCGCGTACTGGAAACCACGAGGCGCTCAACGGTTCTGGAAATTGTGCTGAAAGAGGGTAGAAAACGCCAGATAAGGTTGATGCTCAACACGGTAAACCACCCGGTCGTCAGACTAGTACGTATTAAAATGGGGCCTGTAAGCCTGGGAAAACTACAGCTTGGCAAGTACAGGATATTGACTGACCCTGAAGTGGAATCGCTGAAAAAGGCAGTGGGATTGATTTAGCAGCCATTCCTAATTCCCACAGGCGAGCCGCTTGTCTGCTAAGTTTCTGCTGCAAGGCCATAGTCCTTTATCTTGTATAAAAGTGCCGGCAGGCTGATCTCCAGAAGGTGGGAAGCCTTAGTCTTATTACCTTTGGTTTCGTCAAGGGCCTTTATTATAAGTCCTCGCTCCAACATCTTACTGCTCTTCTTAATGGAAAAGATAGATCCATCAAGGGCTGATATGGGAGAAGCACTTTCGACTCCGGAACCCGCCCATATCTGAGGGGGAAGATCCCTTGCCTGTATTGTCGGGCCATCCGAATAGACCATTGCCCTTTCTGTAGCATTTTCAAGCTCACGGATATTCCCGGGCCACTTGTACTCAAGGAAAAGGTGCATTACCTCAGGACTAACTCCCTCCACCTCCTTCTTTAAGCGGGAATTGTACCTTTCTATAAAGAAATCAACCAGTAAAGGAATATCCTCTTTCCTGTCTCTTAGAGGAGGAATAACTATTGATAGTACATTTATTCTGTAAAACAGGTCCTCTCTGAAATTGCCTTTACTCACCTCTTGCGCAAGATCCTTTGCCGTGGCTGCCACTATCCGTACATCTACCTGGATGCAGCGAGTATCGCCCAAAGGCCTGACCTCTTCTTCCTGCAGGACCCTCAAGAGCTTAACTTGCAAGGACAAAGGCATATCACCCAGCTCATCTAAAAACAGGGTCCCTTCGTGGGCTTCTTCGAAAAGTCCTTTTTTTGCCCTGACAGCGTCTGTAAAGGCCCCTTTCACATGACCGAAGAGTTCACTCTCGAGCAAATTCTCTGGAATGCCTCCACAATTAATTGGTACAAAGGGTGCCTTGGCCCTTATACTATTAAAGTGGATTGCCTTGGCTACAAGTTCTTTCCCTGTTCCGCTCTCACCGGTTATCAGCACAGTGGTCTTGAAATCTGCTACTCTTTGGATGACCTCAAAAATGCGTTTCATCTGAAAGCTCTTGGCCACAATATTGTGAAACGAATATTTTTTGTGCACCTCTGCCCTTAAAAAGGCATTTTCTTTCAGAAGTCCGGTTTTTTCCTCGGCCCTTCGCAATACGAAAAGCAGATGGTCTGACACTACGGGTTTGAAGATGAAATCACACGCCCCTATCTCTATGGCCTCAAGGGCCATATCAATATCGGCCTGACCGGACATCATGATGATGTTGGCTGATACCCCCGCGTCCTTGGCTTTTTTTAGAAATTGTAGTCCATTCTCAGGCTGCATGTAAACATCACTTATTATGTGATCAAAGGGCTGTTTTTGTGCCAATTCCAGGCCTTCAATGGCATTAGCCGCCTGGACAACATCATATCCGGCCTTTTTAGAGGTCAATATGCCTGCAACTATATCCCTCACGTCATATTCATCATCTATAACCAGAATTCGAAGTTTACTCACAATATTCTCCTAATAAAAAAACGTAACCGTTCACGGCTACAAAAAAACTTCCTTATCGTAATTTACCGGAAAGATATTAGCCCCTGGAGATAAAAATCAGATACCAGGCTATCAGTTCACGCCCCCGGAATAATGATATTAGAGCAGCTCCAGCCAGAAAGGGACCGTAAGGTATGGCCATGTGTCTATCTCCTTTCCGGATCGACATTATCGCCAAGCCGCTAACTGAACCCACTGCAGCACTCAATAGAATTACAAGCGGTATTGCCTGCCAGCCCAAAAATGCCCCTATCATAGCAAGGAGCTTGATGTCCCCGCCTCCCATTCCTTCCCTGCGGGCAATAATATAATAGCCCCATGCCACAAGAAGCAGGATGCCCCCGCCCATTAATATCCCCAGTATAGAATCCAACCACGACAGTTCAGGAAGAAAAAATGAAGATAAGAAGCCAAGAGCGATCCCGGGCAAAGACACTGCATCCGGGATGATTTGATGCGCAAGGTCAACAAATGTCACAATTATGAGACATGCTGAAAAATAAAAATAAATAAAAACTTCAGGGCCAAGACCAAACTTATACCAAAGCGCAAGGGCCAAAAGGCCGCTCAATAGCTCCACCAGGGGATACTGCAAGGAGATCCTTGCCCCACAAGAACTGCACTTAGCCCGCAGAAACAAGAAACTCAGTATTGGGATATTTTCCCACCATTTCAGCCTATAGCCACATTTCGGACAGGCAGAACCAGGCCTGACCACCGATCTGTCTTGAGGCAGCCGATATATGCACACATTCAAAAAGCTGCCGATACAGGTCCCTAGCGAAAAGACCAGGAAGGGCCAAGTAAATGTTGATAAAGTAATCACATCTTTTCCTCGTGCCTTGCCCTTGAACAAAATCTATGAATTTTGCAAGAGGCTCAGGTGGTTTCAGCTTTTCCAGATTCACTTGGCAGGGCACAAAGCTTCAATCGATCCTGTTTGACCAAGTCCAGATAACTTTCTCTTATTTCCTCGAGCTGAGACATACCCCTTAGAAATTGTGAGTACAAACTATAGTATTCTGACTGGTCAGACTCAAACCTCACCTGAATAAACTGGAGGCCGACTCCTGACCTCGCCTGGTCTAGATGCTGCACATAACCCTTAAGGGCAACTACTCCAACCACAGGCAATTCAACCAGCAAGTCAGTGATAAATCCTACAGACATGGGGGAATCTACTGCCACATAACATCCATCTAACGAGATATTGGAAGTATATCCCCATATATTAAACTCTGGGAGATATACACGGAAGTTCGCTGAATAACGCAGTCCTTTACGCCTTTCGTGCATGATAATCCTCCTGGAATAGACGTCTGCTCACTATTTATGTAGGCGTTTACGGGTTCAAAGGTTCACAGGTTCAGGGGTTCGATGCCTTCTACATTCAAAACTCACGAATCAACGGTTCAGAATTTCCCTGAACCCTGAACCCCTGAACGGTTAACCATTTATTTTACTCTTCGGACAGAACGAAGCGCGAGACAAATTTTGTTTTCTCAATTTAGGTCATGGACAATTAACATATTAAGGTTACTTCCTTTTTTAAATCCAAAACTTAGAATTTAGAATTCAAAATTGTGTCTGAACGGCCTTCTCGTTCAGACAATAGTTACTATTATGCCAAGCAAACATTGGCAGTCTTTTTTGGGCAAAATAACTTGCTGATTCAAGGACCGAGTTGTTAAAAATCATATGAAGGGAGATCCATTGTGCTATAAAAGAATGGCTTCAGTTTTATGGTTATATACATTTGGGAATAACGATTGTCAAGACATGGACCTGAACTGCTGATAAGCTTGGAGGCATTACAATGCGGAGAAAAACAAGTCCCAGATTCAAGCCATCCAACAAAGACCTGAGTCCGGCTGACGCTGCGGTCAGAAAAGGCGGCTATGAATTAAAAGGACGGGTGTGGATAGAAGGTGCAAGCGGGACCTTTCTCGGTTGTGGCAGGGTGGTGCTTCTTGAGCGTATAGCTGAATTCGGTTCCATTTCAAAAGCGGCAAAATCAATGGATATGTCCTACAGACACGCCTGGGAGCTTGTGGATTCCATTAACCGCCAGGCCGGGCGGCCTCTTGTTGAAACTTCTGTCGGAGGTAAGAAGGGAGGGGGAACGAAGCTCACCGAGGCCGGGAGAGAAGCGGTTGAAGGCTTTTGGAACATCTATGAAAAATTTAAGCGTTTTTTGAACAAGGAAGGAGCATCCCTCCAATTCTAGTTATGGCCCTGGTGGGGGATGTCAAAAAAATCATTCACATTATCAGGAAATTATGTAACTATTCAGGTGAATAGACTGAAGGTAGAAGGCTGAAGTAACCGCCCGCTTCGCTCAAGACGCAAAGGACGCAAAGAAATGACGGGGATGAAAAAAAGGCTTACCGCAGAATTTAGAGGATTCATCTCTGTTCGATCGTTGCGAGATAGTTGAAATACTTCAGTCTTCAGCCTTCAGTCTTCAACCTGAATAGTTACGATATTGCTATACTGCAGGCAGAATGAAACTAAATGCCATTGAACTCAAGGTCTCCGGCATTGTACAGGGCGTAGGATTCAGGCCGTATGTTTACCGCCTGGCCCTAAAATACGGCCTTGCCGGAATGGTCGGTAATACGGGTGAAGGTGTGCTTATCCGAGCCCAAGGACCCGGTTCAAGTCTCAGGGCCTTTGTCAAGGCCCTTAAAGATGAAGTCCCACGTCTGGCCTGCATAACATCCATTGAACAGAGACATATAGAGGCCCAGCCGGGCAGGAAGGGCTTTGTGATACTTGCGAGTCAGGCAGGCGGCGAGCGCAAAGCCCTCATCTCCCCGGACGTGGCTGTATGCAGAGAATGCATCAGGGAACTCCTTGACCCAAAGGACAGGCGTTATGGTTACCCCTTTATCAACTGCACAAACTGCGGCCCCAGGTTCACCATAATCGAATCCATGCCCTACGACCGGCCCGGTACCTCCATGAAGGTATTTCCAATGTGTAAAGAGTGCGCTAAGGAGTACTATGATCCACGAGACCGTAGATTCCACGCCCAGCCAAATGCCTGCTGGACCTGCGGCCCAAGCCTCTTTTGGCACGGATCGAATGGAGAATTTGTGCCTTCGGACGATCCTGTCTCTAATGCCGCAAAGGCATTGGGGCAAGGGCACATAGTGGCCGTCAAGGGGCTTGGGGGATTTCACCTTGCAGTAGACGCCGGTTCTGAAAAATCAGTGGCCTTGCTCAGGGCCCGTAAAGGCAGGAGGTCAAAGCCTCTGGCAGTAATGGTGCGGGATATCGACACGGCAAGGCGTCTTTGTCGTGTATCTTCAGAAGAGGCAAGGCTTCTTGTATCCCGGGAAGGGCCAATAGTGCTGCTGAAAAAGAATGAGGATGTAGACCTTGCCTTCAATCTCTCACCAGGGATCAGTGATCTGGGACTGATGTTGCCCTATACGCCTCTCCATCATCTGTTGCTTGCCCAAAGAGGCTGTCCTGAATCCCTGGTAATGACCAGCGGAAACCCGTGCAACTCTCCCATCTGCACGGGAAATGACGAAGCCCTGCAGTGCCTTTCCGGCATCGCGGACTATTTCCTGCTCCATGACAGGGAGATAGTTGCCAGGGTCGATGACTCTGTGATCAAGGTGGCGGCAGGCAAGGCCAGGATAATCCGCCGCTCAAGGGGCTATGTGCCAAGGCCGGTCAGAATGCCATGGAGACTCCCCCAGATACTGGCCTGCGGTGGGGATCTGAAAAACACCTTTTGCCTCGCAAAAGACAGGGAGGCATTCCTCAGCCAGCACATAGGGGACCTGGACGTCCCTGATACACTGGACTTCTTTAGACAAGGCCTGGAGCATTTGAAAGAGGTCCTTGGGATAATGCCCGAGACAGTGGTCTGTGACCTCCACCCTGATTATTTCAGCACAAGGCAGGCAAGAGGACTGTCGTTGCCTTGCATTGCCGTACAACACCATCATGCCCATGCAGTGTCGATCATGGCAGAGCATGGACTTGATGAGACGGTGCTGGCAGTGATCCTGGACGGTGCCGGTTATGGACCGGACGGCACTGTATGGGGTGGAGAGCTGTTCCTTGCAAGCAGATCAGGCTACCGGCGCATGGGCCGTCTTGGGCGTCTGCCGTTACCCGGAGGAGATGCTGCGGCCAAGGCCCCTTGGCGTATGGGTCTCTCAATTCTCTGGGCGACGTTCGGCCCTGATGGTCTCACAAATTCTGTCTTGCCCGCCACGCTTTGTTCCATTCCAGAGGAAAAGAGGCGGGTAGTTGCACAGATGATGGCAAAGGGGTTGAATTCACCTGTTGCATCGAGTTGCGGCCGGCTCTTTGATGCTGTTGCGGCAGTCCTTGGGCTGAGATCTGAGTCGGAATATGAGGGTCAGGCGGCCATGGAGCTGGAGTCCCTTGCCGGGGAGTGCTCTGGGGAGATATCCCTGAAAAGACCTGTATACCCGCTAACGATTCGAAAAAAAGAGGGGCTTTGGGTCATCGATCTGCATGGATTGACAGAGGCAATCATTAAGGATCTCATGGACAAGGTACCAAAAGAGGCCATAGCCCTGCGTTTTCACGTCTGGCTTGCAAGGTCAATCGTTCAGCTCCTGAAGAGGCTGTCTGACGAAACCGGCATCAAGACAGTAGTGCTGGCAGGGGGCTGCATGCAGAACGCCCTCTTGCTGCAAGTCCTTATGGACCTCCTCGGCTGCGAGGGATTCTTTGTTTATGCCGGAGAGCAGATTCCTGCAAATGACGGGGGACTGTCATTAGGGCAAGTTGTGATTGGAGGAACTGGAAATGTGCCTGGCCATTCCCATGCGCGTCACTGAAATAAAGGACGATGATGATATATTAACATCGCAAGTCGCTGTTGTGGACGTTGGCGGGATCCGGAAGGAAGTCCGTCTGGATATAGTTGACCGCAGGCCCGCGGTGGGAGAATATGTCATAGTGCATGCGGGTTTTGCCATACACGCCCTGGACAAGGATGAGGCAGAGGGCAACCTGAGACTGTTGATGGAGACGGCAGAGGGCATCCGGTGAGGCACCTATATGAATTCAGGGACAGAGGACTCACGATTTCCCTGGCAACAGAACTTGACCGGATTGTAGACAGGCCTATCCGGTTTATGGAGGTCTGCGGCACGCATACCATGGCAATATTCCGCCACGGCCTGCGTTCCATGCTTCCTGAAGATCTGCACCTCATATCCGGACCTGGCTGCCCGGTCTGCGTGACCCCGACAGGACATATAGACGCATTTATCCGGGTCGCCTGCATGCCCGGAGTCACTGTGGCCACCTTTGGTGATCTGGTCCGCGTGCCGGGCACAAATGGTTCGCTTGCGCGTGCCGGGTCTCAGGGAGCGCGAATTGAAGTGGTCTATTCCCCGATAGATGCCCTGAATCTGGCAGAGCAGCGTCCAAAGGACCTGGTGGTTTTTCCGGCCATTGGATTCGAGGCCACGATTCCCGGAGTCGCAGCCACCATTCTAGAGGCAAGACGCAGGAAAATTCAAAACTTTGCTGTTTTTTCCGCGCACAAGCTCATGCCACCGGCCCTTGAGGCCCTGATGTCGCAATCAGGTCTTGAAATACAAGGCCTCCTGTGCCCGGGACATGTGAGCACCATCATAGGGGCCAATGCCTATAGATTTCTATCAATGCGCTATCATTTACCCTGTGTAATCGCCGGGTTTGAGCCGGCGGATATTATTCATGCCCTGATCTTGTTGACAAGACAGGTCAGATATGGCAGGGCTGAAGTGGAAAATGCATATCCAAGGGCAGCAGGATGGGAAGGAAATGCCCGGGCACAGGGCCTGATGCAAGAGGTCTTTGAACCAGTGGATGCAGAGTGGAGGGGTATGGGTATTATTCCCGGGAGCGGGCTTGCCATCCAGCCGGAATTCTCAGAATTTGACATTACAAAGCGCTTGGATATAGAAATCCCCCAAGTCCAGGGCCCCGAGGGTTGCCGCTGCGGAGAAATCCTTATAGGACAGTGTATGCCCAGTGACTGTCACTTGTTCGCCACAGTATGCACCCCTTTGGACCCTATAGGCCCGTGTATGGTCTCTACAGAGGGGGCTTGTGCTGCTTATTATCGCTATGGGAGATCTTTTAGTTCGTAGTTAATAGTTCGTGGTTGATAGTTCGTGGTTCGTAGTTCGTGATTGGTGAATACCTGTTTTTCCTATGAGCTATTTTAACAGTAAATGTTCGATGAAAGATGAGGGAAATTGAAAAACAAAATTATTCTCCTGGAACACGGAAGCGGCGGCCTTGCCGGCCAGGAGCTTATAAGCCGGCTCTTTCTGACCCACCTGGGCAATCCGGTTCTCTCCGCTCTTGAAGACAGCGCAATTATAGAAACCAGTACCGGTCGGCTTGCCTTTTCTACTGACAGCTATACGGTTGACCCTATATTCTTTCCTGGCGGAGACATTGGTTTACTGGCGGTCCACGGCACTATAAACGACATTGCGATGCGCGGCGCGTATCCCATATGCCTGAGCCTTGGGGTGATTCTGGAAGAGGGTCTGCTTATATCTGATCTGGAAAATATTGTTCTATCCATCAAGGAGGCGTCTGAAAAAGCAGGGGTGCCGGTTGTAACCGGAGACACCAAGGTAGTGCCCAAGGGCAAGGGAGACAAAATCTTCATCAATACCTCAGGCATAGGAATAGTGCCTGACGGGGTAAACATATCCGTCAAAGAGGCA
Source organism: Deltaproteobacteria bacterium (assembly GCA_030605675.1). Taxonomy (GTDB): domain Bacteria; phylum Desulfobacterota; class Dissulfuribacteria; order Dissulfuribacterales; family UBA3076; genus UBA3076. The sequence continues at coordinate 13,945 of JAUWHV010000119.1, forward strand.
AGACCTGGAGATATCATAATGCTTTCGGGCACTATTGCAGACCACGGTGTCGCCATCCTGACTCGTCGAGCCGGGATCTCTATCCAAGGGGATCTCAAGAGCGACACCATGGCCCTGCACAGGCTTGTACAGTTATTGGTTGAGACCTTGCCGGAGGCGGTTCATACACTGAGGGACCCGACACGTGGAGGGATTGCCACAGCCTTTAATGAAATAGCCAAGACCGCAGGGGTCGGGATGGATATAGATGAATCCAAAATACCTATCAGACCCGAAGTGGAAGCCGCCTGCGAGCTCCTGGGCCTGGACCCGCTATATCTCGCCAGTGAAGGAAAGTTTCTGGCCCTGATAGCCCCTGAGTATGCGGCACAGGCACTTGATATGATACGCTTACAGCCAGAGGGCAGGGACGCGGCTATCGTTGGCAGAGTCACCAAGGACCCGGCAAGCAGGGTTGTACTGAAGACCGCGGTCGGCGGGGCAAGACTGGTGGAGTCCCTGAGTGGTGAGCCGCTTCCCAGGATTTGTTGACCACCGCACCTACGCCATACCTATTTTCCAGGTTTCTTATGCCGGAACCATGAATGTGCTGACATAACCGGAACCAAAAGATACACGCAAGAAGACCACAGCGGAGTTATGAAGGCTAGAACCATCGCCAGAAGGGCGACAACCGGAATAATCGCATCACGCCTGTTTTCTGCTGATATACGTCGCGGGTCGAGACCGCGGTCAACCAGACGATAATTATTTGTGGCGTAAGTCCAGTTCAAGGCATTTAATGTTCCCAGTATGAACAAATTGAGATCAAAAAAGAGTTTTGCTGTAGTTTCATCAGGATAATCGCCGGTTAAAGAAGTAGAGAAAGGAACCAGAGCTACAAACATGAGACTGCAAATATTTATCCAGAGGTGGGTATGATCGGTTCGTTTGATGAAATGAAATTGCTGATGGTGCACACTCCAGAAGATCGCCAGAAGAATGAAACTGAGTGCGTAATTAAAAAATTCATGCGTCTGCCCAAACAACAGGTCATGCAGCTCTGTTGCCGGTGTTAGATCAGCTCCCATCTCAGGAAGCGCAAGGTTTAGTACCAGCAACGTCATTGCGATGGAAAAGATGCCATCTGCTAAACTCTCGATGCGCCGGGTTGTCATTCCGAGTTCCGAGTCATCTGATTTTGTCACTTACTTTCCCCTTTTCCCAAACTTCAACAACAATAAGCCAGGATTTCTTTAAACCTTCCATGGCCGTCTCCTGATAAACTGATCGAATTTCCGGTACTGGTTATGCAGGAACAAACCAAAAAAATCGCTAATATGGCAAAGCTGCCAAACATGGTTATCTTTCAGGTCTTCCTGGCAAGTTGAAGTATGGAAGTACCGGTTCTGAGCCAGTCGATTGACCTTATTATCGGCTAGGTTATCATCCCACATTAAATAGTATAGGACCTAAGTTGAGCCATTAGCTGTTAGCCATTAGCGTTTAGCTTTGAAAAATCAGGGCATTACGTTAATTAGAAATAACACCCAAGGGTCCATGATCCAGGTCATTCCTCAAAAGCGCCCTGCTGTTTTATTGCTCGCACCAGTTCAGGGCTTGAAGGTGGTCAGTGGCATCGCGATTGACCGCATATATGAGTAGATCGAGATCCACCAATTTCATTTGCACAATGCCAGTTTCCTGGCTATCTCCTTGTCTTCCAGACGTGAACGGAGGACTGACAGGGACAGGCGAACAATAACGTGCAAAATGGCTTCAAGTATTGGAGTGATCAATCTTTTTGAAAATGTATGTTAAGTATTCTTCGCCTGTCCCCTTTGTTCTTTCTTGAAAAACGTAAACAAGAAGACTACATTAGATTACATAAATTAATAGGAGGTCTCATGATGCAACTGACCGTTCGGATGCCCGATGAATACCAAAGTAAGCTTGCTGAGCTGACCAGAGAGATGGGATTAAAAAGATCGGATATAGTCCGCATGGCATTAAGGCAATTCATTGAAGAAAATCTCAAGCGCAAATCAATAACTCCTTTTGAGAAGGTCAGCAATCTTCTCGGGACAGCGGAAAGTGGCATTAAGGACCTCGGACAACGTCACCGCGATTATCTCATTGAAAAAATACAAAGGGCTTCCTAGTGCAAGTCCTGATGGATACAGGCCCGTGGGTGGCCTTGATTGACCGTAGCGAGACCAGACATGGTGAATGCGTTGAGTGGTTGAGGCAATTCGAAGGTGAAGTTTTTACCTCAGAAGCGGTATTAACTGAAGTTCTTTATCTGCTAAATTTTTCTTCCGCCGCTCAGTCTGCCGCCCTGGATTTTGTCCTGAGTGGAGCCATTACCCTCGTTCCTTCCAGTGTTGAAAGTCTGAAGAGGACAAAAAAGTTGATGCAGAAGTATTATGACCTCCCAATGGACTTTGCGGATGCCACTATAGTATGTCTTGCTCAGGATTTAGCTATTAAGCGTGTGGTAACCTTTGACAAAAAGGATTTCAGTATTTACCGTCTACCGGGAAAACGACCTTTCATTATTTTTCCGTAATGATGCCTTTGCAAACAGTTCAATTTAGGTCAAACTTAAGGCAACCATGTTGCTGAACAGAGCCGTTCATGCTAATTCGTAGCATGCACGCATGCTGATACCATCAACTGGATAATTCAGGATGACCCACCTGCGTCGCTTTGCTCCGATGGGTGTCTGATTTCCTATTAGCCCCTAATACTCTGGAGGCATATTCTTAAGCTG
>JAUWHV010000109.1 GCA_030605675.1 Deltaproteobacteria bacterium
CGGAGAAAGAAGTAACCCCGCCCACTCCCGAACCCAAAGCCGCTCCGGTGACTGAGGAGTTAAAGGCCGAGGCAAAAAAAGAGGCCCCTGTTCCAACTGCACCAACTGGAATAGAGGATCTCTCTGTTGCTGAGCTTTCAAAGGAAACCATGTCTCTTTCCGAAAGAGCAGGCTCTATACCGGTAAGCCTGTTTACAGAATCCTGTACAGGCGCCATCCATGAGGTGAGCCTGGATGAGGGTGAAAAGGCGCTGACAGTTGGCGGATCCTCTACTTTGCCCTTTCATATGTTTGAAGGAGATATGCCCCATGCGCCGCAAGTGGCCTTTGAAATCCTGGACTCAGAGCCGGAAGACTGGCCTGATGTGCTCAGCAAATATTATTCCGATGTGTTTTCTGATCCTGTTGCATGGGCCAAGAAATGCGTAAACGACTATGGCGCAGAGGCCATTTGTCTTTCTCTTGTCAGTACTGATCCCAATGGAATGAACCGACCCTCGGACGAGGCAGCCAAAGTGGCCCGGTCAGTTATAGAAGGAATAGACGTGCCTGTGATCCTCTGGGGTTGCGGAAATGCTGAAAAAGATACCGAGACCTTAAGAGAGGTAACTAATCTTGTGGGCAATCGCAAGGTGTGCATGGGTCCGCTGAGTGATGCAAATTATCGTTCATTAGGGGCCACTGCCATGGCCTTTCAGCTTCCGATTGTGGCATCTACGCCCATTGACGTAAATCTTGCAAAGCAACTGAATATTTTGTTGGAGAACCTTGGATTATCCCTGGATCAGATCTTGATGGATCCCTCTATAGGGGCGATAGGTTACGGCATTGAATACTCCTACTCAGTCATGGAGCGTATAAGGCTGGCAGCCCTGACCCAGCAGGATGAGAAGCTCCAAGTACCCTTCATATGCAATCTCGGGAGGGAAGTCTGGAAAACCAAGGAGTGCCGTTTACCAAGCGATGCCCTTTTGGGGGATCAAGAACGCAGGGGAGTGCTCATGGAGGCCGTAACCGCCTCAACTTTGCTGCTTGCCGGGGGTGAACTCATGGTAATGATGCACCCGAAAGCAGTCGCCCTGACAGAGGCACTGATAAAGGGAATGATGGGGTAAATATAGTTAAGAGTTAAGAATGAAGAGTTAAGAATGAGTTTGTAATTTAGAATTTGAGTTGTTGCTTTATAACTCAATTACGAATTCCAAATTGTTTTTTCAGAGAGGGTTGTAATGTCGAAGATTATATGTTCAGCCGCGATTCGAGGGGCCCACAAGATAGTGGACATGGCTGAAGAAAAATATGAAAAAGCCCTGAAACAATTTGGGCCTGAACAAGAAGTCGCCTTTCCCAACACTGGTTATTACCTGCCGGTAATTTACAGCATTCTGGGGGCCCCTGTAAAACAGCTGGGGGACATGAAGGAAATCTTCCAGGAATGTCGAAAGTTGCTTCCTGCACCGGTCAGTGACCAAGCATGGCTGCCGTATCTGGCACCGGCTCTGGATGCCGGGATGGCTACTTTTTTTGCCGAGGAAATGCATGAGGCCATGCGTTACGTTGAGGAACCCGGCCTTTATGCAGAGACCGAGGATCCCACAGGTGATTGCCTATGGCTTGGGGCAGCAGATGATGTAATTTTCCGTAAACGCGGCGTAGAGTTCGTCGATGGTACTGCCCCGGGATTTGCAGCAATACTTGGCACTCCCTCGGATCCGGAGGTGGCTGAAAAAATTGCTTTGGAGTTGCAGCAAAAGAACCTCTATATATTCATGCATGATCAGACCGAGGGGATATCCATGCCGGATCAACTGGCAAAGCAGAACGTACAGATCGGTTGGTCCACACGCCTTGTGCCCTTTGGGCCCACATATACCTCTGCAGTGTTTGCCATGGGCTTTGCCTGCCGCGTTGCCCTTGCCTTTGGCGGCATAAAGCCTGGCGATTTCAAGGGAAACCTGATCTACAACAAGGATCGGATATTTGCCTTTGTTATTGCATTTGGTCCGGTCTCGGATGAATGGTATGCCAATGCAGCCGGGGCCATAAACTGGGGTTTTCCAACCATATCCGACTGGGATATACCGCAGGTTCTACCCACTGGTATCTGTACTTACGAGCATGTAGTCAGCCAGGTCCCACACGATGAGATTGTTCAAAAGGCCATAGAAGTAAGGGGACTCAAGGTCACTGTCTCCAAGATCGACATTCCAATGGCTTACGGTCCTGCCTTTGAAGGGGAACGTGTAAGAAAGGACGACCTGTATCTTGAGTGCGGTGGTGGAAGGAGCCTGGGAGTTGAGCTCCTGGTCTCCAGAGAAATGGATGAGGTGCAGGATGGGCTGATTACTATAGAGGGACCGGAAATAACAGACATGGAAGAGGGTGCAAAGCTCCCGCTTGCCATACTTGTCGAGGTTGCGGGCCGGCAGATGCAGTCTGACTTCGAGCCTATCCTTGAGCGGCAGTTTCATCACCTGATCAACTATGCCCAGGGAGTCATGCACATCGGGCAGCGGAACATAATGTGGTTCAGGGCCGGCAAGGCGGCTATAGAAAAGGGCTTCAAATTCGAACATATCGGGCGCATCCTCCACGGAAAGCTCCATCAGGACTTTGGTGCCATTGTGGATAAAATTCAGGTGAAGATCTATACGGAAGAGGCCCGGGTAAAGGAGGTCATCGAGATGGCAAAGGCTGTCTATGCTGCCAGGGATGAGCGCCTGGGCTCCATGACGGACGAGAGTGAAGAGATTTTCTATTCCTGTACTCTCTGCCAGTCCTTTGCCCCGAGCCACGTATGTGTAATTACCCCTGAGCGAGTAGGCATGTGCGGTGCGTATAACTGGCTGGATGGTAAGGCCTCCTTTGAAATCAATCCCACAGGTCCGAACCAGCCCATACCCAAGGGAGACCTTATCGATGCCGACCTCGGTCAGTGGATAGGCATAAACGAGTTTGTTAATAAGGCGTCCAGGGGTAAAGTTGAGCGTGTCAGTGCCTATAGCCTGATGGTAGATCCAATGACCGCCTGCGGCTGCTTTGAATGTATTGCCACCATGCTTCCCATGTGTAACGGCATAATGATTGTTAACAGGGATTACATGGGAATGACTCCGGCCGGAATGAAGTTTACCACTCTGGCTGGAATGGTTGGTGGAGGACAGGTTACTCCCGGCTTTCTCGGTGTTTCCAAACATTACATCTGTAGC
>JAUWHV010000074.1 GCA_030605675.1 Deltaproteobacteria bacterium
CGGACAGTTACTCGAAAATTCCCCGCATCACCCTCAATGGATTCCACATCCGCCAGGGTGATGAGATTGATGTTCAGGTGCCGGCCGACCTCGACCAGTTTGGGGGAGATAATTCACATAGCACAGTCATTGGTGGGAAACGTCTTGTCCAACGCGCTCATCACACCACCAATGGCAGCGGATTTTTCAACCATGTGCACGAGGAAGCCCGAATTCGCCAGATCCAGAGCGGACTGTATCCCGGCAATCCCGCCACCAACAACCATTACCGATCCTTTTATGTCTTTTGACATGGAAACGTCTCCCTCTTACCACTCTTCTTCACTCAGATCAATATCATCTCTTTTGTACTGGGCATCCCTCAGTTCATTGGCCTTCTTGATTTCCTTTCAGCAGCAACTCTCTTAGGCACCATAAACAGCAACTTCCTTAAGATCGTCGCCTAAATATGCACGTTCATTTTCACCAAGTATCCCAAGAGATAAACAAATCAATGTCCATAAATGAACCACTGAATAATTTCCCCCATAGTGCTCACTTAATTCATGAATCTGCGCATGACAGTTATGACATGCAGCAATACAATAATCTGCCTTGGTGACCTTAATCTGTTTATCTTTCACTATTCCATACTGTAAACGCTGTTCTTTATATCCGGACTGGAGAGCACCTCCGCCACCACCGCAACAGTAATTGTTTGATTTATTGGGAGTCATATCAATAAAATTTTCTTCGCCCACTATTGACTTGACCACGTAACGCAGATCATCGGCAACTTCATCCCCGTATGATTTGCGCACAATCTGACATGGATCCTGAACAGTAAACTTAATCTTTAAATCCTTGTTCCAGTCGGAATTTACTTTCAATTTTCCTTCTCTAATCCATTTGGCATAATACTGGTACATGCAGGCAATTTCCAGGTCATGTTCTATATGGAATTTTTTCAGTCCGGACCGGACTGCGTAGGTTACGTGCCCTCATTCAGTATTGAGAAAGACTCTGCATCCAAGCTCTTTTGCAGTATTTATACTCGTCTTGACAATTTTTTCCCATGAATCATTATCGGCAAGAAACATGCAGTAATTTTCTCCGGCCCACCCTTTGGATCCATAAGTCCAATCAGCACCCACTGTATGAAGAATTTTCCAGAGAGGGACCATCTCATCCGGTTCTGTTACAGGCTCTCTGGAATTTTGATTCAAGAAAAAATAAGCACCTTTTTTGTCAATTGGTGCTTCCATATCTTTAAAATCAGGTTGTGTCTCGCGATACTCCTCAAGAACATCCTCAACCACAAAAACGAAATCGTCCGGTGGTGTTCCCATGGCACTGCAGCTCTCATTTCTCAATGCCATATCGCATGATCCGACAATCCCCTTAGGCCGTGTTTCTCTTGGCCAGCTTGCTCTTGCTTCATACACCAACGCTGGTATATCGATTTGCATCGGACATGCATAAACACACCTGTAACACATGGTACACATCCACACCCAAGGTGTGGATGTTAATTCTTCGTCCATTCCAAGGGCAGCCATGCGCAAAAACTTTCTTGGATCCATATTTTCAAGACCCGTTGCCGGACAGCCGGATGAACAGGTACCACATGTCAGGCAAAGGTTAAGATTTCCCCCGTCAGGAAGAAGTTTTTTGACTTTATCCATAAAAATACTTTTTCTTTTTCCACCAAGTTTGATTGCTTCTTCAGCCATATTTTATTACCCTCCATAGTGGAATCACAACCTGTTCGTTCAACAGTATATGGTAAATTTCACAGATTTCCAATTGAAAAAAAACCGGCTTTTGCAGCTCTATCGGATACCGGAAAGCCCACTTCTACAAAAACCTCTGACAGTTTCTTTAGCTCTTTGGTTTAGTTAAGTCAACCCGGCTTCTTGCAAATCCTTTTTCCCGCGTCAAAAGGATGAAAAACAAAATCCCGGCAGCCATTATCATTGCCCCTAATGGAAACGCACTCCTGAGACTACAATAATCCATTATAATACCGGCAAAAAAAGAACCGAATATCATTCCCAGGCTGTGCCCCACTGTCAGAAGCCCCATGATTGACCCCATTGATCCGTTTTCATTACCTTTTATCACAGAGAGCGCCATCACCGGCGGTGTTGACAATCCGCCTCCCACTCCAAAAAGAATATCCGCGATAATGATATCCCAGAATCCCTCTGCCCATGAAAATGAATATATTGCATATACGATTATCAGGCAGCCGGATATAATCATGTACTTTTTGTTAATCCTGTCAGCCAATAAGCCCATCGGCACCTGCAGCATACCGCTTATACATACTCCGAGCATGATAAGAATCCCGATCAAAGAACTTGAAAACCCGAATTCTGAATCAGCGTAAACCGGCAGGAAGCACCATATGATTCCAATGCAGGTTATATAAGAAAACCGGATAATGAACAGCCCTGCTATAACCCTGTCCCTTAAAAGCCTGGCAACAGACATGGGAGCCTTATCTCTCCTGACAATCCTTTCCGAACTAACAGGCGGCAGGAGGAAAAAGCTTAAGAGGCAGCCTGCACCAGCAAGAATCCCCATGGATGCAAAAGCTGCGTCCAGGCTGAATTTGTCATTGATGACTCCGCCTGCCAGGGGGCCAATGCTCAGGCCCAGGAACATTGACAGGTTAAAAAGCCCCATATAAAAGCCCTCTTTTCCTTCAGGCGTAATATCTCCTATATAAGCCTGTGCAACCGGCATGATCATGGCAGACACAATACCCTGTAAAAATCGTACGACAATCAATGAATCGACATCGGCTGAAAACATGAATGCAATGGAAACCAATGTATAGCCGAGCAGTCCTGTGACAATAAACGGCTTGCGGCCTTTTCTGTCTGAAATCCTGCCGAAATATGGAAGGAAAAACGTCCGTGAAAGGGAGAATGCGCCGAAGATCAGGCTTATATACAGACCGCTGGCTCCAAGATCATGGGCATACACCGGCAGAAGCGGGACCACTATCCCTACGCCTGTAACAGACGTAAAAATGGAAAAGAAAATAATAACAAATATTTTTTTGTCAGATGAATTCATATGGAAAAGAAAGGGACGACAATAACATCCGGATTATATTCCGGATTAGACTTACCAAGCCTTTGTGACCAAAACCTCCGGCATGGGATAGTGTTTTCGATTCAGACAGAAAATCCTGCCGCCTGTTTGCATTGCCGTAGCAGCCAGAATTGCATCGTTGATATCTATTCCGTGGCTAAGATGCCATTTCCGGTACAACAAGGCAGCCTTATCAATACGGCTTTGGTCAATAGATTCTGTTTTGAATTGTGATAGAAATAACAAAGTCGATTCCTTTTCCTCCGGACGCATGAAAAACACGACTTCTGCCCTTTGCATTACACCTGTCCACAATTCGAACTCTTCACCATCACGAAGACGTCGCAGAAAGTTAAGCGCTTTCCGTTCTCCACGAAGATGCCAAATCAGTATATCCGTATCGATATAAGCCCTCATTCTTGGTGCCTTGTCATCGAGCGTCGAAATGCTTTGCGTGACTCATCCACAACTTCAGGTGCGGATTCCTTGCGACGCCATGCACCAAATGTTAAATCGAGCACATCTAGCCTATTTTCCTTTTCAATCCTGCTTGCGTACACTTCAATCGCGCTCTCGATAATCTTCTTCTTTGTAGTATTCAGGCGCTGGGCAAGAATTCCTATGCGTCTAACCGTAGACTCATCAACTCGTGCAGAGAATATTTTATCCACTGGTTTCCTCCTAATCTTACGTATACATTATAACGTAAGAATAAGGCTATTACAATAGAAAATTGGATACCATGATGGCTTTATTGCTCATAAGAGAGGAATGTTTTTCGGATTATGCATCATAAAATTGATATATTTAAATGTGTCATCAAATTGAACAAAGGAGGTTGAGTATATGCTTCAAAATATCCCATCAAAAAAAGTACGCCTCAATGTTCAAATTCCATTTGAACTTAAGGATAAACTTACGTGGGCGTCTGTGATTGAAGGCAAAAAGATGTCGGTTTTGGTTCGGGAATCCATTGAGCAAGAACTAAGACGCATCGAAAAGAAAGCGTCTTACCCGATCTGCGTTGTCATCAAAAAAGGAAGAGGCTTAAAAAAGGACTCGATTGTAAACTTATCACAAATTCGAACTATTGATAAAAAACGACTCATAGCCCCAAAGATTACTGAACTGTCAAATAATGTTATCAAACAGGTTGATAAAGCTATTATCTGCAGCATGGGACTCCATAAGCTCGGTTAAATGAAGGAGGCCTTCAACTCCGTCCCGTAAAGCCCTAAGTCAACCATGGACTTGAGTCCTCAAGATCTCAAGACCGTACTCTAAGCGACGACGCAGTTCCGAAGCTGTCAGGTGCTTTGGCACAACTTCAGGAGGACACTCATTTTCCAATAAAAATTGGGCCTTCTCCTCCACATAGACCATCCAAAATCCGTTCACCTGAAAGGCCATCCCAATACGGAGGCATTTTTCCCCTCTTGCCTTTTCCAGACAAAATCACCCTGGCAGTGGCAAGAATCCTGACAGGGTCTGTTCCCACCAGATAATTAGTACCCATGGTTATGGTTACCGGGCGTTCGGTATTTTCCCTGAGAGTTATACACGGCACACCCAGGGCTGTTGTCTCTTCCTGAATGCCACCGGAATCAGTTAATACCATTGTGGCCGAATCGAGGAGGTTTAAAAAGTCCAGATAGCCCAAAGGGTCGATTAGACAGATCCCTTGAGTACGATTAAATCCTTCCAGTAATCCGAATTTCTCCAGGCTGGCCTTTGTCCTTGGGTGCAAGGGAAGGATCAGCAACAAATCCTTGCTGATTTCTTGCAAGCACCGGATCAAGGGCTCCAGGGCATCTCTGGTGTCCACGTTGCTGGGCCTGTGCAGGGTTACCAGGCCATAATGACTGTTAATTTTAAGGGTCTTTTTGATCCCAGATCTGCGGGCCTTTCCCAGGTGCCGGTGCAGGGTATCAATCATGACGTTTCCGACAAAAAAGATTTTCTCCCTGGGTATGCCTTCTCGTAATAGGTTAGTAACCGCCACCTCCTCAGTGACAAACAAGGCATCGCTCAAGGCATCGGTCAGAAGACGATTTATCTCTTCCGGCATGGAGCGGTCCCCTGATCGCAATCCTGCCTCAACGTGGACAATGAAAGGACGCTCTATATCAGTCGAGTTCTGTGAAGGATATTGGATCTTGGCTGCCACCAGAGCACAGGCCACAGTAGAGTTCACATCCCCCACCACAATAAGCACGTCAGGACGCTCAGCATGAAGTACCGGTTCGAAACGCCGCATGATCTCAGCAGTCTGTTGGGCATGTGAGCCGGATCCCACCTCCAGGTTTACATCCGGACGCGGGAGACCAAGTTCGTCGAAAAAGCACTTGGATAATTTTTCGTCGTAATGTTGCCCTGTATGCACAAGGATATGTTTAATTACAGGTGAACTGCCGGCCCCATTGTGACGTCGAATGGATTCTACAATAGAGGCCATCTTCATAAAATTGGGTCTAGCGCCGGCTATTGTCATTATTTTCATAGATAATTACAAGGGTTCAGGGTTCAAAGGTTCAGGAGTTCCTGGGCATAAGCGCTAAGTTATTTTTGCACCGGTTGGACTAATGAACATCGACGTTCATCTTTCAAAACAATTCCGTGTGCCTTTGCCATGGCACGCTGACTCATCAGGGGATCAGTCTGGAGAACTCTGAAAAGACTGCGCCGCAGCCCATCATCCAATACCATTTAAGCAGCCTTCAACGCCCACATCGGCACCAGGGTGGATACCTGCCGGTGGAGT
>JAUWHV010000089.1 GCA_030605675.1 Deltaproteobacteria bacterium
ACCTGCTGCAGAAAAAGCAACTCACATACTTATGAAAGCAGTCAAGGTGTGTGAAAAGCTGGGCATAAAGAACGTTGGCACTCCCTTTTTTAAAGATGTCAGAGAAGTGGTTGGGCTCGATTCCCTCCGCTTTCTGGTGGCCGGAGGCGCACCGCTTATGCCGAAAATCCCCAGGGAATTCAGGTTCCTGGGAATCAAGATGCTCCATGGCTATGGGCTTGCCGAGGCAAGTCCCGTGCTTACCTTCACAGTGGATGAACCCATGGATGAAAGCATAGGCACACTACTTTCCGGTGTGGAGGTCAGGATACTTGAACCGGACGAGACAGGCGTTGGGGAGCTTGCATTTAAAGGCCCAATGATAATGAAAGGATATTATAAAGCCCCTGAGGCCACACAAGAGGTGCTGGACTCAGACGGCTGGCTGAAGACCGGGGACCTGGGATATCAGGATGAAAAAGGCTATCTATACATCTGCGGGAGAGCCAAGAACCTTATTGTCACTCCTGCCGGGGAAAACATCTACCCTGAGGAGATAGAAAACGGGATCAACCAGAGTCCCTATGTCCAGGAATCAATGGTCTATAGCCACAAGACAGAGAGCGGACAAGAAGTCCGTGCAGTGATAGTTCCGGACTACGAGTCCATTGGCGTACACTCTCATGGAAGACACTTGAGCGATCAGGATGTACACAAGCTCATGTCCAAAATAGTCAAAATGGCAAACAAGAAGCTGGCTCCTTCTAAAAGAGTAATGTCCTTTACTTTGATGGATGAAGAACTCCCTAAGACCTCTACCAACAAGATCAAACGCCACCCCTTTAAGGGACCTCACGTGACCAAGTAATCTTACCGTATCTTATAATCTTTCTGGAATTCTCGCTCCAGAGTTCTTCGTCTCATGGTCTCCCGCTTGTCATACAATTTTTTACCCTTGGCCAAGGCGAGTTCCACTTTTGCTTTCCCATTTTTAAAATAAATCCGAAGAGGTATCAGGGTGTATCCGCGTTCCAGAATTTTTCCCATCAACCTCCGGATTTCCCTACGATTGAGAAGGAGCTTCCTGGCCCTTGTCGGGTCCAGCCTACCGCTATCGGCTGCATAGGGATATGGGGATATGTGCACGTTGTATAGCCACGCCTCGCCATACTTGAAACCCACATATCCATCGCCGAGGCTGACCCTTGCTTCCCTCAGGGACTTGACCTCCGGCCCAAGAAGGACAAGGCCTGCCTCCACAGTACTTTCTATGTGATACAGATGTCTGGCCTTACGGTTCTGGCAGACTATCTTTATTCCTTCGCTATTCATTTTATTCAAATTAAAGTGCCTAAAGTTGTGGTGTGCGCTTTCAGCGCGGTTAATATAAATAGAGTACCTTCAATCCCTAAATTCCTAAATCCTTCAATCCCTAAATCATTCTATCAAATTATTATTCACTGGTTCATATTCTACCTTTAATCCGGCATAACCCAATAAATCATTCATGCTTACAGTGAGCTCAGGACTTATGCTAACATTATATTCCTCAGGGAGGCTTAGAATTACCCTGCCTCTCTCCTTGAGAATAATAGCCAGCTTCACAGGATATGATCCATGGTATTTGCTGAACAAATCCTGCAAAGGCTTGAGCACCGGGGGTCCTATCAGATCTCCTTGAAGCTCGATCAAGAGTCCTCTTACTCTTTGTTTACAGGCTTTATCCAACGGTTCTATGAAGTTAGCAAGTATCTTGTTGATTTTCTTGTCATCTTCCTTTTTGAGGGTCCCTGCCACCCATATAGGCGAATCATCATCAATCAATTCTTTTGCCTTTGCATATATCTCCGGGAAACAGACCACTTCAATAGAACCATGCAAGTCTTCAAGGGTCAAAAAGGCCATTCGATCCCCCTTTTTGGTGGTGATTTCCTTTTTGGTCCGGATTATCCCCGCGAGACCGATCTGGCTCCCATCCATCATACCGGAAACATTGCCTGTATGTTCACTGGCCATCCTTGAAAGGTCATCTCTGTATGGGTCCAGGGGATGACCACTGATATAGAATCCAAGATAAATTTTTTCATTGGCAAGGCATTCAAGCTCAGGCCATTCAGGTATATCAGGCAGGATCAGCGCAGACTCCTGTGGTTTCTCAGGAGCTGCCTGGGCCATAAAGTCAAAAAGAGACATCTGGCCTGAAAGCCGTTCCTGTTTTTTGGATTGGCCAAGATCCAGGGCTATATCCATGACGGCAATCAGTTGCGAACGTCTGTGGCCAAGAGAATCAAAGGCCCCGCACTTTATAAGGCTTTCAAGCATCCGCTTGTTAACTTTTCTGAGATCAACCCTGGAGCAGAAATCCTCAAAGCTGGAATACTGACCATTGTCTTCTCTTTCCTTAACAATGACCTCTATTGCGCCTGATCCGACATTTTTTACGGATGCAAGGCCAAAGCGGATACTCTCACCCTCTATTGTGAAATCCACCTTGCTGTGGTTAATGTCAGGTGGGAGGATTTGAATGTCTCTTGTCCGGCACTCGCTTATGAACTTCACCACCCCATCTGTATTTCCCAGTTCGTTGGATAACAGTGAAGCCATAAATGGCACCAGATAGTGCGTTTTTAACCATGCAGTCTGGTAAGCTATCAGGGCATAGGCCGCAGAGTGGCTTTTGTTAAAACCATATCCTGCAAATTTCTCCATCAAATCAAAGATGATCTTGGCCTTGAAATCCGGAATGCCATGCTTTATTGCACCCGATTGAAAACGGTCCCGCTGTGCGGCCATTTCCTTATGATCTTTTTTGCCCATGGCCCTTCTCAGGATATCGCCCTCACCAAGGCTGTACCCTGCCAGTACCTGGGCTATTTTCATTACCTGTTCCTGGTAGACTATGACCCCATATGTCTCCTTGAGAATGGGCTCAAGCTCCGGCAGGAGATAGGTAACTTCCACCTCTCCGTTTTTGGCCTTTACAGCCTGGTCCACCATGCCGCTTTCCATGGGTCCCGGCCGGTGGAGGGCCACCAGGGCTATTATGTCAGTGAAGCCGGAGGGCCTCATGCGCTGTAAAAGGTCCTTCATTCCCGGGCTTTCAAGCTGAAATACTCCGGTGGTATTCCCTCTTGACAGGAGCTCATAGGTTTCAGTGTCATCCAGGGGAATCTTGGCCAGGTTAATATCCGTCCCAAGGTGCTCCCTGATAAGCTTGATGGCCGTATCTATGACAGTCAGTGTTCTCAGCCCGAGAAAGTCGAACTTGATGAGCCCGGTCTTTTCCACATACTTCATTGCAAACTGAGTAACAGTTTCGCCGTGTTGACCTTTGGTAAGGGGTAGATATTCCACCATGGGCCTGTCTGAGATAACCACTCCTGCCGCATGAGTTGAGGCGTGGCGTGGAAGACCTTCAAGGGATCGCGCGATGGTAAGGAGTTCTGCTATCTTCGGATCTTTTTTCTCAAGTTGATCAAGTTTCGGCTCGAGCTTGATGGCCTTTTCAAGGGTAATATTGAGCTGGTCAGGGACCAGCTTGGCTATGCGGTCCACTTCCTGATAAGGTATTCCAAGAGCCCTGCCGACGTCTCTGATTACTGCCTTGGCTTTCATCTGGCCGAATGTAATTATCTGGGCTACAAAGTCCTCACCGCCATACTTTTCTGTAACATATTGAATTACCTCATCCCTGCGGTTCATGCAGAAATCTATATCTATGTCCGGCAGGGATTCCCGCTCAACATTCAGAAATCTCTCAAAAAATAGGCCGTACCTTACAGGGTCGATGTCTGTAATCCGCATGGCATAGGCCACCAGGGAGCCTGCAGCAGATCCCCTGCCCGGTCCGACCGGTATGGACCGAGACTTTGCCCAGTTAATAAAATCAGCAACTATGAGAAAGTAGGAAGCAAAACCCTTTTCCTTTATGACCGATATCTCTGTCTCAAATCTTTCCCTGTATTGGGCCTGTTCTTCTTCGTGGATTCCATCCTCCTGAAAACGCTCCTCAAGACCCTTTTTTGCAACGGCCTCAAAAAGGCCGTTGTAGGTCTGGCCTTTCTTTATCGGATAGAGAGGAAAGTGCCGTTTTCCAAGTTCCAGCTCTACATTGCATTTCTCAGCTATCTCACCCGTCATGGACACAGCATCAGGATAGTCTTTAAATCTCTCGGCCATCTCCTCGGGAGAAGTGAAGTAGAGCTTGTCCGTGGAGAAGCGCATCCTGTTGGTATCATTTACTGTCTTGTTAGTTTGTATGCACAGCAGGACATCGTGGGCCTTGGCATCCTCAGGGGCCAGGTAATGGCAATCATTTGTGGCAACCACAGGGAGCCCCAGTTCTTTACCAAGATCCACCAGCCCCTGGTTTACGATTGTCTGCTCGGCTATATCATTTTCCTGTATCTCCAGATAAAAACGGTTATCAAATACGCTTGCATAGGTCTCTGCAATGGCCTTTGCCCTTTTCCTGTCCCCATGGAGAATAGCAGCCGGAATCTGACCGTGAAGACAGGCAGAGAGCGCTATAAGACCCTGATTTAAATCTTCCAGGAGCTCAAGATCCACCCGCGGCTTGTAGAAAAAGCCTTCAAACTGGGCAATGCTCACCAGTTTCAGGAGATTCTTGTATCCAGTGTTATTTTGCGCCAGTAAAACAAGATGAAAGGCAGCCTCCCTTGAACTCCGGGCATTCCTGTCCTTACGTCCCTTGGGTGCAACATAGACCTCACATCCGATGATTGGCTTAATGTTATGCTTTAGGGCTTGTTCGTAAAACCTGAGCGCTCCGTACATATTGCCGTGATCTGTCATGGCTACGGCCTTATAGCCATATTTCACCGCCTTAGGAAAAAGGTCCTTGAGCCTGATAGCGCCATCAAGGAGACTATATTCCGTGTGAAGGTGGAGGTGAGTGAAGGAATTTGGTGATTTGGTGATTTGGTGATTTGGTGATTGCATAATTCTATCTGCTCCGTGCTGTTTTCCTCATTCCCACTCAATTGTGGCAGGGGGCTTTGAGCTTATGTCGTAGCATACACGATTTACCCCCCGCACTTCGTTGATAATCCTGTTTGAGATTTTTGCGAGCAGGTCCGTTGGGAGTCTTGTCCAGTCCGCGGTCATGGCGTCCAGGCTGTCTACAACCCTTATTGCCACCACGTTATCATAGGTGCGCTCATCTCCCATAACACCTACTGTCCTTACTGGAAGGAGCACTGCAAATGCCTGCCAGACCTTTCTGTACCAGCTACTGGATTTCATGATTTCAAGGACAATGGCATCCGCATCTCTCAGCACTTCCAGACGTTCAGCAGTCACTTCTCCCAGGATTCGTATGGCCAATCCGGGTCCGGGGAATGGATGGCGAAAAACAAGATCTTCAGGCATCCCAAGCTCCAAAGCAACTTTTCGAACTTCGTCTTTAAAAAGCTCTCTGAGGGGCTCTATCAGCTCAAGTTGCATGACATCCGGAAGCCCTCCTACGTTGTGGTGACTCTTTATTGTGGCAGAAGGTCCTTTGAATGACACGCTTTCTATAACATCCGGATACAGGGTACCCTGGGCGAGGAAGTTGACATCCCCGATTCGCCTTGCCTCCTCCTCAAAGATCCGGATGAATTCTTCTCCTATTATCTTTCGTTTTTTCTCAGGATCCTCTACTCCTGCAAGTTTACTTAGAAAGCGATTACCTGCATCCACATAATGGACCTTGAGGTCAAACTGTTTCAGAAAGGCCAAAACCGTCTCTGCTTCATTTTTTCTTAGAAGCCCATTGTTAACAAAGACGCTTGTTAGTTGATGACCTGCCGCCCTGTTTACCAGAAGGGCCGTGACTGTAGAATCCACTCCGCCTGAAAGGGCACATATTATCCTGCCGGATCCGACCTTGGCCCTCATGTCATTGGTGGCACTTTCCACAAAGGAGTGCATGTCCCAGGTAGGCATGCACCCGCAGATCCTGAACAGGAAATTGGCAATCACACCCTTTCCGATCTCAGTATGGATCACCTCCGGATGGAACTGGACACCAAAAAAGGGCAATGTCCGGTGCCGCATGGCCGCCACCGGGCAGGACTCACTGTGAGCTATGCCGATGAAATCCTTGGGCAGGGCCTCTATCCTGTCACCATGGCTCATCCATACCTGATATGTGACAGGATCAGGGGAAAGGCCGTGAAACATGTCACCTGGATCATCAATTGAGAGCCGGGCCGGACCGTATTCTCTGTGCCGGCTATGTTCCACCGTACCGTTGAGAAGGTATGTGGTAAGCTGCATACCATAGCAAATGCCCAGTATCGGGACCCCAAGTTCAAACAATTCAGGAGAAACAGCCGGGGCTCCTTTATCATAAACACTTGCAGGTCCCCCTGACAGGATAATTCCCTTCGGATCTCTCGCCTTTACTTTTTCCAGGGAAATATTGTATGGATATATCTCACAGTAGACCTTGGCCTCCCGGACCCGCCTTGCTATGAGCTGAGTGGTTTGGGAACCGAAGTCAAGGATCAACACTTTTTGTTCAAGTATATTTGTCATGGCGCTTCAAGCCTCCAATATTGACAATAACATCAGCCGGGCCCTGAGCCAAGTTGCCGTGTTATACATAAAATTATTATTAACCGTTCAGTGGTTCAAAGGTTCAGGGGTTCAAAGGTTGTATTCTCATCACCATACGCCATTTTGTAAACGTTTTGTAGGGGAAAACCGACCACTTCCACAACACTGAACGTTGAACCCTGAACCCTTGAACCCGTAAACGGTTATATTATTTTTAACAGCTTCCAGGAAATAAGGAGAAAATAGTGGCACTGTCCGAGATTATGTCGAGCCTTAACAGTTTTGTCTGGGGTCCTGTAATGCTTGTCTTTCTGGTAGGCACAGGGGTCTTTCTCACTCTGCGCCTGCGCTTTGTGCAGATATTTCACCTCTTCAAGGCTCTAAAGCTCGTCTTTTCAAGGCCCAAGGGGGACGATGCAGCAGGGGACATCAGTCCCTTCCAGGCATTGACCACGGCCCTTTCAGCCACCATTGGAACAGGCAATATTGCCGGAGTCGCCACGGCTATCTATCTTGGCGGCCCTGGTGCCATTTTCTGGATGTGGGTCTGCGCCTTCTTCGGCATGGCAAGCAAGTATGCCGAGGCAGTGCTGGCAGTAAAATACAGACGCATGCTCCCTGACGGAACCATGCAAGGCGGTCCCATGCGCTATATAGCAGAAGGCCTGGGACTGAAGTGGTTGGGGTGGCTCTTTGCGCTGATGGGCAGCCTCTCCGCCTTTGGAATCGGCAGCATGGTCCAGTCCAATTCAGTAGCAGTAGCCCTTGGTGAGACTTGGGGGGTCCCTCCCCTGCTCACTGGAATTGTGCTGGCGTTAATGACCGGAGTCGTAATAATCGGAGGTATCCATCGCATTGGAAAGGTTACTGAGAAGCTTGTTCCGGTCATGGGGATTTCTTATGTATGTGGGGCATTCGTGATACTTGCCCTGAACTTTGACAGGATCCCCGGGGCCCTCACCTTGATAATAGAACATGCCTTCAGCCCTGCCTCTGCTGCCGGTGGTTTTGCCGGGGCGGCAGTGGCTACTGCCATCCGTTTCGGTGTGGCCCGCGGGGTATTCTCCAACGAGGCCGGTCTCGGAAGCGCGGCCATCGCACATGCGGCAGCTCGGACCAACAGCCCTGTGCGCCAAGGCCTCATAGCCATGACAGCCGTATTCTTTGATACCATTATTGTCTGTTCCATGACAGCCCTGGTGATCCTTTCCACCGGCGCGTGGACCAGCGGGGAGACCTCAAGTGCGCTGACATACAAAGCCTTTGAAATGGGACTGCCCGGCCCGGGCGGACTGATTGTGACCATTGGGCTTACTGTATTTGCATACTCTACCATGATAGGTT
This sequence comes from Deltaproteobacteria bacterium, assembly GCA_030605675.1. GTDB lineage: Bacteria > Desulfobacterota > Dissulfuribacteria > Dissulfuribacterales > UBA3076 > UBA3076. Next base: position 7,888 of record JAUWHV010000089.1, read on the forward strand.
GGGCCTATTATGGTGAAGAGTGCATTGAATACATACTGGGCCTGAAGGCCAGGACGCCCTATCGCTACTGCTTCTGTCTTGTCATCGCCATTGGTGCTTTTCAAAAAGTGGATTTTGTGTGGGACTTTTCCGATACAATGAACGGAGCCATGGCCATCCCTAACCTCATCGGCCTGCTGGGGCTTTCAGGGGTAGTATTAAAGATGACCAGGGAGGCCCTGGCCAGACCGGAAACCTGAGTTGTTTCCGGGGAAAAAGTTTTTCGAATACACTGAATCACTATTCAAAGTCCTTGCAATATGGCACTCATAAATATATACAAATAGAGGCTCACAGATATAAAATCGGGCCTGAAAAGGAGGTGGGGTAACCTATGATATAAATGTCTTTACCAGGAACCGTGGATATGTAACCGTTCACGGGTTCAAAGGTTCAGGGTTCAGAGGTTCAAGAATTTACCGAAAATTTGAACCGTTGATTCGTGAGTTCTGAATGGAGAAGGCATGAGAATAGAACAATAGAGCAATGATAAATCAACAATCATTAATCCAATGAGGCATGGCACTTGGCCCGAGAACTAACTCGCAAGGTCAACGGAAAGAAAGGTAACCCTGAACGGTGAACCCTGAACCCGTGAACGGTTACCAAATAACAAAAAGGGATGGGAGGATTTTTTAAATGAAGCGCTTTTTTGCCCCTTACCGGGCAGTAATATTTGTTTTGAGCTTAACTCTCATTAGTTTAACTGGAGGGCTGAGCGAATTCGCTTATGGAGAGTCTGCGGAAGATCTGAAGCTGCAAATGAAGACCATGCAGGACCAGATGATGCAGATGCAAGAAAATATGCAGGCCCTCCAAAATCGTATCAATCAGCTTGAAACGGCTCCGCCGGCCCCCCAGGTCGCAGCTCTGACAGCCGAGGAGGTTACGGCCCTGAGGAGTCTGAAGACCCTGGGCAATGTCTGGTCCAAGTACAACATGCAACTCTATGGAAAGGTCAAGGTCGACTTTAATTACGACACGGCTGAATTCGATTATAATGACTTCGTAGGTTGTGTGGCCGCGGAAAGTGATTACACCAACGACTCTACCAACTTCAACCCCCGCGATACCAGGTTTGGTTTCAAGGCCAGTCATAAGTGGGGTGAATGGTGGTCGGCCCTGGGTCGCTTCGAGATTGACTTCTACGGCGACAACAAAGGCGACAACCTGATTCCACGCATGCGCCTGGGCTATATTGATATCGGCTACGAAAAGACCCATACAAGCATGGTAGTCGGGCAGGACTGGATCCCGGTCTCACAGCTCAATCCATCGACTGTTGACTTCGGTATCCTGACCGAAGCAGGTAACCTGTGGTGGCGTATCCCCCAGGTTACAGTACGGCAAGAGCTTGGAGATATCCAGGTATTGGCCTCGGTGATGAAGCACAGGCGTAAGAGTACTGAGGATGAGGACCGTATGCCCTGGATCCTCAGCCGGATACAATACTCCAATGAAATCCTGGGCAAGGGCGGGCTCGTGGCCCTTGGTGGAGGCTATCGACATGCCGACTATGAACATAACAGTTCTAATAACACGGACCGCTGGCTGGTTTGCGGCGAGCTGAAGTACGTCACCGGGCCTTTTACTTTTAAGGGTGAGCTCTGGACCGGTGAGGGCATCGGGCGCAACTTCCTGCGCTATGACTTGGATATGGCTCACGACGGAGGACCTGCGTCTGCATATGGCGGATGGGCCGATCTCACTTATGCCGTCAATGACAAGACCACGATGACTGCGGGTTACGGTTTTGACAATCCCGACAATAGCGACATAGGTCCCCTGGGCCCGGACGACGACCATCGTTTCACGCTCAACGAACAGTACTTCATCAATACGTGGTATTCACTGACCGAACCAATCAAGGTCGGTGCCGAGTGGATTCACGTTGAGACGGAGCGGCATCAGCAAATTCACACAGGAAACCGCTTTACGGTCTCCATGCAGTATGTCTTCTAGGTAACCGTTCAGAGGTTCAGGGTTCACCGAAAATCTAAACCGTTGAAAAGTGGGGTGGGCTGGTTAACAGGCTTGCCCCGCTCCCTATACGCCCGTCTTCTGATGAAGCTTGTCCGATATCCGCTGGACCTTATCGGATTTCACCATGGACGCGGCCTCGTCCGCAAAGCGCATGGCTCCTGAAATATTGCCATCTTTAAGATAGCCCTTGACCCTCTTTTCAATACGGGCTGTGGTACGATCTTCCTTAATATGGAAAGCCGGTGCTGTTATGAGTTTTTTGGACTCACGGCTCCCGCAGTCAGGGCATGGTGAAGGGTCTTCACCCATGCCGACTATTGCTTCAAAAATCGATCCGCACTTGGCGCATTCATAATCATATATCGGCATAGAACTATTCCTGATTCTTTATACAACTTTTGCAGAAAACGCATCTTTTCAAGATCAGCCCTGAATGTATCATCATTTGAATATTTTTTCAGGAATCCGTCAATTTTTATCCCGGATTATGCAGTTGCCATAGTCATAATGCTCCTTGATCCAGGTCTGGTAATCTCCACTCTTGACCCGGCCGATCCATTCCTGATTATCAAGATACCATTTGATAGTTTTATGGATACCTGTTTCAAGCGACTCCTCAGGAATCCAGCCCAACTCCCTTTTCAATTTCGTGGAATCTATGGCATATCTGCGGTCATGACCAGGCCGATCCCTGACAAATGTTATCAATTCCCTTCTTGACTTGTTGTCTTTCGGTTTCTGAAGGCCATCTAAAATGTCACAAATCATCTCTACAAGGTTGATATTTTCCACCTCGTTGTTGCCACCAATGTTGTACATATTGCCCCTTTTTCCATTTTTAATTAATTCCCAAATAGCAATACAGTGATCCCTGACATAGAGCCAATCTCTGACATATCTGCCATCTCCGTAAACCGGAAGGGGTTTTCCCTCCAGGGCATTGAGGATTATTAACGGAATCAGTTTCTCGGGAAATTGATATGGACCATAATTATTTGAGCAATTGGAGATGATAACGGGCAAACCGTAGGTCTTGTAATAGGCCCTCACCAAATGGTCTGAAGCAGCTTTTGAGGCGGAATAAGGGCTATTAGGTCTGTAGGGGGTCTCCTCTGTGAAAAACCCCTCCTTTCCCAAGCTCCCGAATACCTCATCAGTGCTGATATGGTAAAAAAGTTGCAGCCGGTCCTGGTTTGATTTCGCAGACTCCAATAAGTTGAACGTGCCCACGATATTGGTCTGGATAAATGCATCAGGGCTGACAATGGACCTGTCAACATGGGATTCAGCAGCAAAATGGCAGACAGTATCTATCTCATAGTCATTAAATATTCTTGCAATGCCCTCGCGGTCGCATATATCGGCCTTGACAAAAAAATAGCGCTTGGGAAAATCTTTCTCAATATCAAATAAGTTCTCAGGATTTCCTGCATACGTCAGCTTGTCTACATTAATCACCCGCCCGGAAAAGTCTGATTCTTTCAACAGATACCTGATAAAATTTGTTCCAATAAAACCGCACCCTCCTGTTACCAACATATTTTTCATGGTCTTGACTTCATTGCCTCGTTTAGAAGTTGTTCCTGAAAATTGGAAACGAATTGATCCACATCAAGGGACCAATCTATCATCAGATTGATGTCTGCCTTTTTCAGCCGCTGGTTTTCCAGTATTGAATTTCTCGGTCTTATTGCCGGAGTAGGATATTCCTCACTCGTGCACGGGATTAATGAATGCCGGACTCCCATTTTTCCAAGAAAATGACCGGCCAATTCATACCACGTACAATGTCCTTCAGCAGTGGCATGATAGGTTCCCCGGCAGTTCTTTTCTATAAGTTCGGCGATCTGAATTGCCAGCCGGTATGACCATGTAGGCGAACCAAACTGGTCGTTCACGACCTTCACCTTTTTATCAGGATTTCCAAGGGCTATCTTGAGGATAGTCTTAAAAAAATTCCGGCCATGGATGCCATACAACCAGGCTGTCCGCAATATTATGTAATGGTCGGTTGTCTGCATTACAGCCACCTCACCTTCAAGCTTGGTCCTGCCATAATAGGAAAGAGGATTCGGCTCATCGTCTTCCACATAGGGCTCCGGCGGCTTTTTCCGGCCGTCAAAAATATAATCAGAAGAGATATGGATCAATAGACCGCCATATTTTGTGACCCGGGACGCCAGATTTTTCGGTCCTTCAACATTGACCTTCCAGGCCGGTTCCCTTTCTGTCTCACAGGTATCCACTGCGGTATATGCAGCGCAGTTGAGTATGATGTCAGGGACGTATTTTCCTATCACCTTATCCACATCTGACGAACTAGTGATATCCAATTCATTTAAGGTTAAGGCAAAGACTTCGTGCGCTTCTTGAAGAACCTGTACGCAATCACTGCCCAATTGTCCGTCACCGCCACATATCAGTATTTTCATGTCAAAAGCTTTTTGCAGCAGTAAAACTGTTATCGAATATTTCAAAAATACGATGTAAGCGGGTAATTTCAAAAACAGATCGCACCGGATCCTGAAGTGATGCAATCTTTATGTCACCACCGAGCTTATTTACTGAACGAAGGGAGGCAACAAGACTACCCAATCCGGAGCTATCTATAAAATCTATAGCACCCATATCTATAACAAGATTGACTCGCTTTTCTTTGGCCAATGACCCGACTTTCTCTTTAAAATCCTTAGCCGAAGAAGCATCCAGTCTTCCAGTCAGATTTAATACTGCAACACCATTGATCTTTTCCTCCAATATTTCCATTGTATCCCCCCCTTGGAATTGATAATTCCGCTGAAAAAACCCAATCTGCGACGCACAATAAATGTTGAATTTTTAAATTTTGAATTAAGGTATATGCCTTTTAAATCTTCTTCCACAATTTGGCATTCAGCATTCACAATTCAGCATTGTCTATAATATGTGCTTCCTTTTTTCAGCCAGAAAATCCATAAAAAAAACAATCAAGAAGCCGAGAACAGCCAGACAAAGAGCCTGCATCAATTCTGCACTCCATTGAGACGGCAAAATATTGACCTGGGCTGTAACAATCACATTTCCATGCGTGTCTGTCATGCTCTGTAAGGATTTTTTCCAGGGCCAGACCTTTCTCAATGAACCCAACATAAAGCCGGTTAATATGGCGATAGTTAAATTGTAGTATTTATTTAAAAGCCAGCTAAGAAAACGAACGAATGAAATTAATCCTACCCCGGCTCCGGCCGCCACTATGATAAGTGTTAAAAAATCACGGTTATTTACGGCTTCAAGCACATAATGATATTTACCCAGAAGTACGAGGATAAATGCCCCGGATATTCCAGGGAGGATCATTGCACATATGGCAATGGCCCCACTCATAAATAAAAACCATGGAGTATCCGGTGTAGATGCGGGTACTATACCAACCAGGAAATAAGTACAGGCCGCTCCCAATCCTACCCAGGCGAAAATGGATGGAGTCCATTTTTCAAGATACCGGCTCACGGTAAATAAAGAGGCAACTATCAGACCAAAGAAAAAGGACCATATCAATATCGGCTGGTTCTGAAGAAGCCAGCTTAGAACCCTGGCAAGACTGAAGATGGCCATAAAAATACCAATGCCGACTGCCATAAGAAATCGCCATGAGACATGATTTAGGGCATCACTTAACTTCAAAGAAAAAAGCAACTTAAAAAAAACCAGGTCAAAAGACCTGATGGACTCGATCAATTCCTTATAAATTCCAAGGATGAATGCCATGGTTCCGCCCGAAACCCCCGGAACCACATCTGAAGCGCCCATGCAAAAGCCCTTTAGTGATAATCCAAGGTAAGCTTTGAATGAACGATGAGATCGAGTAGGGCCTTTCATAACAGCTTTATTTTTTAACAACTGATTTAAAATCCAATTTCTTTCTCATTGAGAAGCAATTTTTCCCTTGCTTTGACGTATAGGTCACAGTGTCCATAATTTTTTTAATAATAGCAAGTCCCCTCCCCTTTTCTGAGATACTCTCAAGGTTATCGGCATCAAATGACAAGGAAGGACCTTTTTCTTCCAATAATTTTGAGTCCATTGGAATTCCGGTATCGCAAATATCAAAAATAAACTTGTCAGAAACAATACTTAACGTTATTTCCACTTGGTGACCTGCTTCAAGTCTATAGGCATGTTTGATGCTATTGGTCACGGCCTCAACAACACAAAGCTCAATCTGAAAAGCCTCAAAAGAAGGAAGTCGCATAGATGAACAAATTTTGCGCACTTTCTTACCAACAGAAGATAGTTCTTCCAGCTTGCTATCAATAACGATTTTGATTACTTTTGGCCTCATATATCTTGTAATGTTGATTAGAGATCGTAAGGACGAGAGGTTACCTTTTTAATCACCTCAAACAGGTTCTCAGGCTTGATCGGTTTAGGCACATAGTCATCCATTCCGGATGCTAGAAATTTTTCACGGTCACCCTTCATGGCGTGCGCTGTCATGGCAACGATCGGAACACGTTCCGATCGAGCTGAATGCTGAAAGCTCAAAGCTGAAAGTTCGTCGGAAGCAGCCCCATCTTTTGCTTTGAGCTTTGAGCCTTGAGCTTTGAGCTGTTCTTCCCTTTTACGAATTTCTGCAGTTGCCTCAAGGCCGTCCATCTCAGGCATCTGGATATCCATCAGGATGAGGTCAAAATGCTCTTCCTCAAAGGCATCTACTGCCTTTTTGCCATCAGGTGCCACGACAACCTGATAACCGCGCTTTTCTAACATCTTTGTAGCCAGCTTTTGATTCACAATATTATCCTCAGCCAGAAGAATGTGTAGTTTCTTGCGGGCCTCCCGGATAAGGTGGCGGGTAATCAAGGGACCATCTTTACCGGAAGGATGCCCCAAGGCCATTCTAACGGCATCCAGAAGTTCCGACTGCTTCACTGGCTTGTGCAGATAGCCCGATATCCCTGATTCCTCACAACGCTTTGCGTCCCCTCTTTGACCTGCAGAGGTAAGCAGGATGATTTTCACATCCGCGCCAAAAGGCCTCTCCTTGATCCTCTCTGCCACCTTAAACCCATCCATACCTGGAAGCTGGAAATCCAACAGAAGGAGCTGGTAAGAGTCGCCGGCATCAAACGCCTTTTCCATCTCGGCAAGGCCCTCCTTGCCATCCACCGCCTCAACAGGCACAAGACCGAAGGATGATGCCATCTCCCTGATCACCAGGCGGTTGGTGGCGTTGTCATCCACAATAAGAACTCGTATCCCCGAAAGGTCCAATTCCTTAATACGCGCTATTTCCCATGTTTCCGCACTGCCCAACCCGAAATGGGCCGTAAAATGAAAGGCGCTTCCCTTGCCCGGCTCGCTTTCCACCCACATGCGCCCGCCCATCATCTCTGCGAATTGTCTGGATATCGCTAAGCCCAAACCAGTGCCTCCATACTGCCTGGTGGTTGAACCATCTGCCTGTGTAAAACTTTCAAATATCGCATCCGCCTTTTCAGGAGGAATCCCAATGCCCGTGTCCGAGACTGTAAAATGCAACAGAACGGAAGATTCCTCCTCCTTCTCCGTTTCCACACTGATGACGACCTCTCCTTTGTCTGTAAATTTGATTGCATTCCCCCCCAGATTGATGATGATCTGTCGCAATCGAACAGGGTCCCCCACCAGAGCCGCAGCCACGTCTTGCTTGACGTGACAGGCCAGCTCCAGTCCCTTTTCGTATGCCTTTACTGCCAGTATTTCAGTAGCAGTCTCCATTGTGGTGCGCAGGTCAAATTGGATCGCCTCCAACTCGAGACGCCCGGCCTCGATTTTAGAAAGATCCAGGATACTGTTCAATAGGTCAAGAAGGGAATCTGCGGAGATCTTCACCATCTCCAGATATTCCCGCTGTTCTTTGCTAAGATCTGTGCCAAGGGCCAGATCGGTCATCCCGATGATCCCGTTCATTGGAGTCCGGATCTCGTGACTCATATTGGCAAGGAATTCACTCTTTAATCTGCTTGCCTCCAGAGCAGATTTTCTCTCATTTTCAAGCTCCAGTTGTCTTTCAACCAGGCTATCAGCCATTTTATTAAAGCCATGGATCAACTTACCGACTTCGTCTTTTTGAACGATTTCTACGCGATGTTCCAGCTTCCCTTCACCTATTGCAGCCATGCCACGGACTACTGCCTTAATTGGATTGGTTATTTTTTTCGATATAAGGATAGTGAGAAATATGGCAAGCACAATACCGCCTGCAGATATCAAAAGCATCCTGTCTCTGGTTGCTTTTTTCATGATCTCCATCCTCTTTAAATTAGAGGCAACCGCTAACAACCCGACATCTTCGTTATTGATATTTTTTATTTCTTTAAAAGCGAACATGTACCTACTGCCCAGTATCTCCACCTCTTTTATTTCAGATGTATCTCCTATATCTTCACTTAAATGAAGGTGTTTACCAACTAAGGGAACCCCGTTCTTGTCTAAAAAGGTGGAAGATATAATCCTATCTCCCATCAGAATAAAGCATTCTGTTTCGCCACTCGTCTCCTTAATATTCTCAACAAGCTTCATATTGTTATTTAGTAAATCTCCAACCAATACAACGCCAACAAGTTCATTTCTGAGATAAATTGGCATTGCTGCCTCAATCATGAGTGCAGAATTACCAGATCCGGAAAGAGAGTCATCATTAAGAATCTCTTTAAGCAGGCCAGGATCAGTCTCTATTTCTGTGGATATCACTGATTCCCCATTAATTACTCTTTTAATAAGATCATGCCCGGAGACGTCGGATGCAGAAAAACCCACTTCGTTTCCCTGGCATATAATCTGCCCATTTTTATCAGTAATAATTAACATGGTGATATCATATTCATTAAATAAACGTGATATATACGTAGCGAGCTGGGACTTCATATCCAGGTTTAGTGCAATTTTGCAGGTATTATCAAGAGAGATGGCATGGGCAATAGCCGTTAATTTTTGCTTGTGATTATCGTATATAAGTGAAGCAATTGTAAAATTAGATTGAAGTTCGTTTTCTACCTCCTGTTTTATATACTTATCAAAGGATCCAATGGCATAGAAAGTGGCAATGGACATGGGAAGGGCAAGTATTATTAAAGTTGTAAAAATAAGCTTTGATCTTAAGCTGTATAGAAG
>JAUWHV010000010.1 GCA_030605675.1 Deltaproteobacteria bacterium
AATTCTCTTACAGTCCGGACCCTGCTTTTAAGGTCGGGGATATAGCGCCTGCGTCCAAGGAGTGTGGTGACGTACCCCTGTTCCCTGGCCTTTTCTATAATTTCCTTCATGTAGCGTCTTACACCGGGATATTTTGCAAAATAGCGGTCAATAAACTCCTTTGCCTGTTTATTTCCAATGCCCAATTCCTTTGCCAGGCCAAAGGCGCTTATTCCGTATATTATTCCGAAGTTAACGGTCTTGGCCGCTCTGCGCATTTCCGGCGTAACCAGCTCCGGGAACACGCTAAAGACCTCTGCCGCGGTAAGACGGTGAATATCTTCATCATTTTTAAAGGCATTTACCAAAGCTTCATCCCCGGAATAGTGGGCAAGGACTCTCAGCTCAATCTGGGAGTAATCCGCGGATAAGAGAAAGTTTCCTGGAGCAGGAATAAAGAGCGCCCTGATTCTCCGGCCTTCTTCTGTCCTGACAGGAATGTTCTGGAGATTCGGGTCACTGGATGAGAGTCTGCCGGTGGATGTGACAGTCTGATTAAAGGATGTGTGGACCCGCCCTGTATCAGGATTGACCATCCTCTTTAACCCGTCCACATAAGTGGACTTGAGCTTTGACAGGTTTCTATAGGCAAGGAGTTGTTGCGGAAGCTCGTGAGACTGGGCAAGTTCCTTAAGTACCTCTACGTCTGTGGAGTACCCGGTCTTCTTGCGGGTCTTTTTTTTCTGAGGGAGCTTGAGTTTTACAAAAAGTATTTCCGCCAGTTGTTTCGTAGAGTTTATGTTGAATGGCTCTCCGGCAAGCTCGATAATTTTTTTATCAAGCTCAGAGAGTCTTTGAGAAAATTCTGTTGACAGCGCATCAAATCCTTTTATATCAACAAGAATTCCGGCCATCTCCATTCGAGCGAGAATCCGTATCAAAGGCACTTCAACCTGCTCAAACAGTTCCCGCAGGCCGTTCTCTTTTAACCTTTTCCACAGGGCCTTTTGGACAAGAGAAGTTACATGAACGTCTTCGCAAGAGTAATTCCTGGCAAGAGGTAGGGGCACATAGGCAAAGTTTTTGACCCTTTTCTGTGTTTCAGTTACCTCTTTGAAGGATATCATTCGGTGCCCCAACACCTCTTGTGATATCTCAGCAAGGTTGTGACGGCGCTTCGAGGGGTTAAGGAGGTAAGAGGCCACCATCGTGTCCCCGGATATTCCCTTCAGCTCCATTCCGTGGTTGGCAAGGACAATCAGGTCATATTTTATGTTCTGCCCGATTTTTTCGATTTTCCGGTCTGAAAATATTGGTCCAAGGGCCTCGGCCACCTGAGACAAATTGAGCTGGGGCTCCTGGCTCTCGTGTCCAACAGGGATGTAAGCGGCCTTTGGTGGTGTAATGCAGAGAGAGATCCCAACAAGCTTTGCCTTCATCGGAAATTCGCTTGTGGTCTCTGTGTCGATGACTATTGTTGAGGCTTTTCGTGCCATCTTTGCCCAGCGGGCAAGATCCGTTTGGGATTGTATCAGCTCATATTCCTTAAATGAGATGGTCTGTTCCGGCACCATCTGGTCTAAAAAGCGGGTAAGATTGAATTGTTTAAAGAGCTGCCTCAGTTTTCGCTGGTCAGGCGGGTTTCTGCGAAACGCGTTAATGTCAAGGGGGACGGTTATATCGTCCGCAAGGTTCACAAGCCTGCGCCAAAGGCCTAGGCGGTCCTTGTGGGTTTCAAGCCGCTCTTTCAATTTTCCTTTGGGGATCTCATCCAGGTGCCTGATAAGGTTATCCACTGAGCCATAGCTCTTTATGAGCTTTAAAGCGGTTTTTAATCCAATTCCCGGCACACCGGGGATATTGTCCGAGGTGTCACCGGTCAGTGTCATTACATCCAGGAATTGAAGCGGTTCGATGCCGAATCGTTGGTGAAAGGCATCAAGATCCGTAACTTCGTCTTTCATCGAATCCCACATGCTGACTTGTGGTCCGATCAACTGAAGGAGGTCTTTGTCGCCGGAGACAATCATAATGGTCTGATCAGTGATGCGCCGTGCCAGTGTGGCAATTATATCGTCTGCCTCATAGCCATTTTTCTCAAGCTGTGTGAGCCCCAGGGCATTTACTATTTCTCTCACATATGGGATCTGAACGCTCATATCCTCAGGCATCGCAGGCCTGTTTGCCTTGTAATCGGCATAGAGGTCGTGTCTGAAGTTAGGGCCTTTAGCGTCCCACACAATGGCCACATATTCAGGGTCTTTTTCTTTTAGTACCTTCCAGAGCATATTCGTGAGGCCATAGATTACCTTGGTGGGAAACCCATCATGGGTAGTCAGGGGCTGACGTATGGCAAAATAGGCCCTGTAGAGATACGAGCTGCCATCTATCAGGAACAGTGATGAATTGGATTTTTTGTTCATGGTTTATAGTTCGTAGTTTGTAGTTCGTGGTTCGTAGTTTATAGTTCGTATCTTACAACCCATCAGCACACTGTTTCCAATATTCAGGAAAGCTGAGTATCCTCTGCTTTTGTTCCGGGAAAAGCAAAAAAGGCCCAACATCCTTGGCCAGGTACTCCAGGTCCAACACCTGCATCTTGTCGGTAAACATCTTGATGAATACAGTTTTCTCTATTCTTAAACACTTCTCGATGTAGCCAAAATCAGGTTTGGTCAGGCCCAATAAGAAGGAGACATCAAACAAGTCACGTCCTTTTTCTCGACTTCTTTGCAGTACAGTCAGCATCTTTTGGGATAAGAGCACTGGAATAGGCGCTGTAAGGATTTGCCGGTAAACTGCGAATTTGTTCAACAGGAATCTCTGGGGCTCGTAAAGCCTTTCTTTGAATTCGCTGTCTATCCTTATTAGGATTTTTTCTTCGATATTACTGGTTAGTCCCAATTTGTACAGAATCTGCGGAAACCTTATATAACAATGGTAGGCCCCACGCTCAACTGTCCTGCATTCGACCAAAAACCCTTTGATCTCCATATCCCGGCAGGTTTTTCTCACCAGTTCTTCAAATTGTTCAAATGACAAGCCGAAATTATCA
>JAUWHV010000067.1 GCA_030605675.1 Deltaproteobacteria bacterium
CAGGAATGGCGGCCATTTATTATCTCAGAAGATGCCAGACAACTTAATACAATAAGGCGATCAATCACTCCCTGTCTGACAGTCGGGCAAACCTTTGCAGGGTCTTTACTTCTGGCAAATTGCGCCAAAGCGGTTATTCAGTACCTTGCCTAATTAAACTAGTATTACGTTTCATGAAAACCTTTACACTGTCATTGCGAGGAGTGAAGCGACAAAGCAATCTCTACGCCACGAGATTGCTTCGCTAACGCTCGCAATGACAACCTTTTAATGAAACGCTATATTAGAGTTTAGACTTTTGTCAGAGGTTGGCCCCATTTTCATGAGAGTTTTTCAAGTGCCTCGGCGGCAGCTTCCAGAACTTCGCTGGAATAAGGACCGTTGCGAACACTGTTGAGTTTCGGGATCACACCCGGATCCTTTGATTCACCCAAAATATAGAGGATATCGCCTTTGACCTTATCGTCTACTTGGGAAAACCGGTCCCACAAAGGCGCGATAACCTGCGAGGCCATTTCTTTACGCTCTTCGGCAAGGAATTCAAACGTCACCATGGCGCCCAGGCGAACCGGCCATTTTGTATGTGTCAGCAGATCCAGAAACGCAGGATAGATTTTCCCGCTTTCCATCATCATCTGCGCCAGGCCCGCGGCATCACCCTGCTCGAGGATTTTCCTGAGCGAATCAGTACCAAGCTGGGAAGGATCCCGGGTGAGCATCATATGGACGAGTTCTTCGAGCTGAATCGCTCCTGTCCAACGAAACTGATCATCCAGTATAACCGTGGGCACCGACCGGATGTGATCATTTTCAGCCCTTTCAGAAAACAGGGTCCCATCGATAACCGTGATATGAATCAGACTTTCCGAAGCGGCAAGAGACAGCAGCAGGGTCACCACCTGGGGACAAAAGGAACATTGGGGGGCAATATAGACCTTCAGCATCGCAGGGACCCTGAGCTGATCAAGGGCGTCCCGAACCGGTGAAGGCAGTTTTCCGGCGAGCGTAGCCCGGCCACCCAGTGCATCCAGAAACGGAGGCAGCTCTCTTCCCAGAGGCACGGCCTGATAGCTTATATTCTCCCCGATACTGATTTCCGGTGCCTGTTCGCCGTCATTCTCCTTTCTTTCTATCCGGACGCCTGGAGCCAGACGGCTAAAATCCTCGCAAAACTCATGAATTTGCTTGCTGCGATCGTCTTCTGCCCGTATAAGACCGATGCGGATTTCTCCATCGATCTTCCGGTACCACTCTGTTATGATCGCTTGGTCCTCGGGAGTCACAGTAGTCGCTTCTATACAGAATTATTATGCCAATCGTCTAGGATTCAGAAAGAGCTTTATATAACCATCCGGTCGGACTTCAGCCAGAAGCTTTTTAGCCCGTCTGGATATCTCCAGCATATGCTTTGCCCCTTCAGACTGTCCATCCCAAAAATTTATCACAAAATCTGCCGACCTGAGCAGTACATCATTTCTCATCATAGTGGCCTTTAGCCCGTGCTTCTCCCACTCTGAAGGAATAATCTTCCATTCAAGTCCTGTTTCGCCGGCATAGCGCTCGCCCAGACGATCAGCCCCAGGGGCATTTCCGGAAAGTACAACGTCTCCGTCAATCAGCAAATACTTCAGTACACCTTGGACCAATTCATAGGATTCTATACTACGAGAACCTCCTACAGCCACTCTTGCCATACAAAAGCCCCCTTTCATATAAAAAGTAGATCGAGCACACCCTTCTAATCAATGAAGAATTTATCGTATAAAGCCATCATTCATCTTCTTCAGTGGAATTTTCTCTGACAATATCCTTTACATTTTCAAGAATGTAGAGCACATCGTGAACGGTGACTTTGGAGTGTTCCTCACAAAAATCGTCAATTGCAACAAGAATACGTTCAGTCAATTCGTCAAACTGATCGACAGAAAGGTTGGTGGCAGGCTCCGAAGCCAGGAGGGAATCCAGATCGATGCCATAATACCCTGACAACTCATCCTTTATCTTTGCGAGCCTGTGGGCATGCCCTCGACCAGAACGTTTTCTATCCCGTATGCTTACAACTTTGCCCATTAAAATCCCCCACATGAAATATTTTCCTAATACAGGCCGTGAATATTCTAGCTCAATCTATTGATCAGTGGCAAGTATTTTAAAACAAATTTAGGAATTTAGGAATTGAAAAATTGAGGAATTTTAATCAATATATTACCTTCAATCCCTCAATTATCACTTCCCTCAATTCCTAAATTATCACTTTCCTCTAAAGCGAATTGACATATTCCGGCACAATAAGTAGATTTCCACCATGATTCTAGAAGAACTTACCATGCCGGCCTTTATAGAAGGTCTAACTAAAACCCGCACTATTATAGTGCCCTTTGGTGCTGTAGAGGAACACGGTCAGCATCTACCACTGGGGACCGACACGATCCATGCGTATGAACTGTCCAAGGAAACCAGCAAGCATCGTCCTCTTTTCGTTGCACCACCAGTGTGGTACGGGCTCTGCAGAAGCACAAGTCAACATGCCGGTACAATTACAATATCGGGGAACACCTTGAAAAGGCTTACTGTAGAAATTGCCACTTCACTTTATAATCAAGGACTGAGAAATTTTGTACTCCTTTCCGGTCACGCCGGCGGCACTCACATGGCTGCCCTAACGGATGCAGGCGAAGCGATACTGTCCAACCTCGAGGAAAGCCGGGTGGCAGTATTATCTATCCTTGATCTTATAGCTGAAATTCCCGACGGAATTGTAGAAACAGAGAATGACTCGCATGCTGGTGAGGTAGAGACCTCATTAATGCTCCACCTGAGGCCGGCACACATTGATGGTACGAGCCCTGAAGAGTATCCCTCCTTCCCCACACCCATACTGGCCAGGGATAAAAAGAAATTCTGGCCCGGAGGCGTATGGGGTGATCCTTCAAAGGCTTCTCTTGAAAAGGGCAAAACTCTGCTTCAGAAGGAAGTTGAAGTCCTGTTGCGCCTGGTAAACAGGATCGAGTCTTTTGAAGATTGAGGCTAAGAAAATGAATAGCCGTTTACGGCTTGAAACTTGAAATTGGAAAGTAGAAATTTGGGTTAAGTGGAACAAAAAGGTTCAGAACACCATGGGCTATCAGATAATACGATCATCTAAAACAGTACAAAAGTATGAAGGCCAAATTTCCAATTTCTATTTTCTAATTTCAACGTTCTTTAAATGCATACTTAATTGCGTCATTTTATCTCTCTTATTACCAGCCTGCCAGGGCAACGCTGATCCTTCCAAGGCCCCTGATTTTACACTTCTTAATCTCCAGAACGAATCCGTAAATCTGTCGGACTATAGAGGCCAGGTAGTACTCATTAACTTCTTTTCCACCAACTGTCCTCCTTGTCGAGTAGAAATCCCTGACTTTGTTTTTCTGCAAGATAAATATGGTTCAAAAGGTTTTGCCGTTATTGGGATATCCGTGGACCAGGATGGGAAAAGAATCCTTCCGGGATTTGTGCAGGCATTAAGGATTAACTACCCTATACTGCTTGCCACATCAAAGGTGATAAAGGATTATGGAAATATCTATGCCCTTCCGGCATCTTTCTTGATTGACAGAGATCATCGAATTCTCAAACAGTACACCGGTATGGTAACCAAGGACGAACTGGAACCAATCATAGTTAATGCCTTAGGACCCGTAAAGGAATAACTCTTCGGTTTTGCATCTCATCTTCAGGCCATCTTTGATCGATTTTCAATCGCAAAATCAGGAAATTACTTGCGCAAGGTAGCTATCATTCGTTTGGGTTTGAGAAAAATATCCAGTGCATCACAGATGTTGAAGAAAACTGCATTGCTTGCCATCAAGGCATCAATAGAGGCCCCTTCTTTACCAATTACGCACAAACCCAACTTGGCCTCTCTCAACATCAGTGCGTCATTACAACCATTGCCTATAGCCACGGTCTCATCACAACCAAGTTCTTCCAGAAAAGCAAGCTTCTGCAGATCACCCCTACCGGATTCCAGTAGATGGATCTTTATGCCACACTCCTCCACCAACTGATCAGTCAACTGGTCAAGAGTCTGAACTGTATCTGCCGTCACCA
Source organism: Deltaproteobacteria bacterium (assembly GCA_030605675.1). Classification (GTDB taxonomy): domain Bacteria; phylum Desulfobacterota; class Dissulfuribacteria; order Dissulfuribacterales; family UBA3076; genus UBA3076. The sequence continues at coordinate 4,096 of JAUWHV010000067.1, forward strand.
CATAAGCGTCCATTATTTCCGATATTTCCTTTAGCCGCTCGACGACACCTTCAACAAAACTGCCATCAACTGTAATTGTCCCGTTAAGATCCAGTATTATATTGAACAGATTGTAGGAAACTCCACAGGGCATATCTATTTGCATCTTTCGAGAACCAGACATGGCTTATCCCCTCCTCAGCGTTTCTTATCTGTCAACCCTCGCAAAGATAGACCGGCGAATACGAGCCGGCAAAAAAGCCACAGCCCCATCAGCCACCTTTCTCAGGAGTGGAATCAGATCGTCACGCCCCCTCCAGTTATCTTTAAGCACCTTCTCGTCAACCCTGAGAACTAAACGCAACAAAGCAAGGGCCACCAGGTAAACATCGTCAACCAGCCCTACAAAAGGAATCCAGTCAGGCACTAAATCAACCGGATTTAACATATAAGCAACAGTAGCACCCAGTATAGCCTTGTCAGTAGAGGAGACCCTTGAGTCTCTTAACAGATTTAGCAACAACCCCAAAAACTGGGGCAACAGGGCAATATAACTGCAAATTCTAGTATAAATACCGCGATTAATCAATCGCCGAGGATTAGATTTTTTATGTTTGCCTTTCATGTCCAGTATCATTATTCTTAAATCATAACCTCAAACACTAAATAAAGTAAAGACGTAAGACTGAAATAAATGCCTATATCCATTTCACCAATCATAAAGGACAATAACATGAATATGTTACATGGACTGTTATATCCGGCAAGCTACCTTCGCCGGGATACAATGTTGCGGCTTGACCAGGTATTCTCCAAACTGACTTTGTTGGTACCTACAGAAGAGGACGTTAATCCACCTTCCCCATCAAGTAACTGCTCCATGGAAATTGAGGCTACTGCGCCGGCCCCTCTGGGAGACAGGCTCGGCTGGTTCACCGGCCTTATCAGTAATTGGAAATCCTGGGCAGAAGAGATGGGCTTGGGAGAAAAGATTCCAGCCTCTACATTAATACGTGCTGCTGAAGGCGAGAAAGAATCTCTACAGGGAATTCTTCATACATTAAGGGGCACTGAAGTCCCTGACCCGCTCCTGGATGCGCGGATATTTCTTCAGCTTTCATTGGATCTGGATAGACGTAATGACGAATTGCAAACAGACCTTGACAAGATGGTAATACATGAAGACAAACTTAAGT
>JAUWHV010000003.1 GCA_030605675.1 Deltaproteobacteria bacterium
GGAGCATCTCATAACAGAAATCCACTGCCACCACCGGGCGCGCCATCTGCCTCACAATTTCAGCCGAAAGGGGCATGGTTCCCGCGCAGAGGTCCAGGATGGGGCCTTGTTTGAACTCATCAAACTCACGCGTGGTTACCCATCTCCAGTAGTGGTCTATATAAAAACTTAGCAACCTGTTTAAGAGATCATATCTCCTGGAAACAGAAGCGAATTTGTCCCGGACAAAGCGCTTTTTCTCTTTTCCTGTTAGTATCATTGCTTGTAGAGGTTCTGGGTTCAAGAAAAAGATGAACGTCGAACATCGAACATCGAACGTCCAACGTCGAATGAAAAACAAATATCCAATACCGAACACACAACAGCTATTTCCGTATGTTAGCCATTTAGGTTAAAGGCTGAAGGCTGAAGTATACTGATATACTGTCTCCTGCAATAATTAGCAGCCTTTCTTCCAGGTCATAAGTCTTTTTCTTCTCCCATTCAAAATTCGATGTTGGACGTTCGATGTTCGATGTTCATCTTTTTCTTGCCCCTTGCCCCTCCGAAAGGCAACATTTTCAACTCCAAGACCCTGGGAAAATCACCGCGATCATGTAGCAGCCTGAAGAAATGGAGCAGGCCCTGCTGCTTTTTTTCTGAGAGGTCGAGTTCTATGCCCTTAAGGTATTCCAGGCAGTCTGATGAAGTCATTGGTATCTTGGGGGCAACCAGATTACTTATACGTTCAAGTTCCTTCAGACCTTTCTGATAACATTCGCTGAGGCGCTTATGGAGGAGACGAATTTTTTCCGGCCATGCAATCCAGCTTTCTTCCCTGACTGCCCATACGGCGAACACAAAAGGCAGGCCTGTATGGTCCAGCCATATTTTGGCCAGATCCGACCGGAAGAGATTGTCACGGTTAGATCCCAGCCTCAGGGCCTCATCCCCTATGGCGAGGTAGGCCTGGGCCGCGGGATTTGCCGACAGTTCCATAAAATTTCCTGTCCTGAATATGGGTTTTAGTCCTAAGAAATCTTCAAGTATTATATACAAAAGGTTGATGGAAGTTGCGGATTGAGGAGTCAACAGCACAAGTTTTTCATTGAGTTCTTCAATCGGGACCTTGCTGAGGAGGATCACGCTTCCCACAGTGCCGGTAGCACTTATACTCAGGTTTGGCAATATGTAGTATCTGTCCGCATTGAGGCCGTATGCATAGGAGGAGACATTGCCTGCATCCAGTTTTCCCTGGACCAAATGGCTGTTCAAAAGGGTAGGGGGACCCTCTTCCACCACCCATCCGTTGAGAGGACCCATTTCTTGCCAGGGGACATAGATCGGCGAGGTGTTAATAAAGTTCACAATGCCCAGTTTGGCATATTGGATATTGCCGGCCCCCAACCCCTTTTTCATTTCTGATTTTACCTCTTCAATCACCAAATCACCCAATTACTAAATCACCCAATCCCCTGCATCCTTCATGGACCAGGAATTCCAGGACATCTTTATTACCAATGGGACCGGACTCTACTGCCAGAAATGTGGCGGCTTTGCCTTTGGCCAGACACCCCAATTCTTCAGAGATACCAAGGGCCATTGCTCCACCATAAGTACCCGCCCTGAAAATGGCTTCCGGAGGAAGACCGGGGGCCAGTTTTGAAAGGCTTGCCATTTCGGCGAAAATGGAAAGCTGGTCGTTGCTTGCAAGGCTGTCAGTGCCAAGGGCCAAAGGAATGCCTGATGCATGAAGCTCTTCCACAGGAGCCACACCCACTCCAAGGAATACATTGCTCCTGGGACACAGGCAAACGCAGGCCCCTGTTTTTGCCAGGATTGAGATGTCATCCCGGTCCACCTGCACACAATGGATACAGACCGTATGCCTATCAAGCAGTCCCAAGATCTCAAGATACCTCACCGGAGATGCTTTGGGGAGATCATAATTCAAGGGCCAGTGTCCCTTTTCTTTTAAGAGTTCTCTTAGGGGACCCTGCCCACCTTGCAGGAACTCTATCTCCTCTTCTGATTCAGCTACGTGAATGGGAAACGGCATGCCATGGCTCTGATCCCATGCCTTGATGGCCTTAAGGACCTGGGGTGCCACAGAATACGGGGCATGGGCGGAAAAGGCATAGTGAAAAGAAGACCCCAGGATGTCCAGGGGTTCAGGAATTTCTTCCTCTGCTCCATTCGGTATCGGGCATACCAGTTCTTGAAAGAAGACGCCCCTGAAAGGCCATGTGGCATCTTTTCTGGAAGAAAAAAGGGGGATAACATCCAGATTTCCCACGTCTCCAACAGCAATTATCCCGTTTTCTTGCATCTCCTTTATTGCCTGACATATGGCCGGTTCCCATTCTTCAGGCCTGATCAGGTCGCGGGCCTCGATCAGTGCTCTTACCCAGTCAACAAAGGAACCGCTTGGAGAAAGACGCCACTTGAGAGGAGAGAGCTCAAGGTGAGAGTGGGTGTTTATCAGGGCAGGACAAAGTATGGAGTCTCCATGGTCTTTTATCACTGCCGGATAGCTTGGGCGGAGTTCAGATGCCGGTCCTACCCCTACTATTTTTCCTTCAAAGGTCGCTATTGCCCCGTTTTCTATTGGAGGCCTTGAGACAGGAACCACCCATCTGGCTACGTGAAGATGGAGGGAATTTGGTGATTTGGTGATTTGGTGATTTGGTGATTTATTGTAAACGTTCACAGGTTCAGGGTTCACCGGATTCACCAACTAAACTATAGTCCATCAGGCGCTGACGCGGTTCAAAGCCGGCACCGGTTACAATTCCACGTATTTCTGCTTCTGAGAGTCGATGACTTACCCCGGCTGCTGCGACCACGTTTTCCTCAATCATTGTGCTGCCAAAGTCATTTGCCCCAAAAAACAGGGCAATCTGGGCCACTTTTGGACCTTGTGTGACCCATGAGGCCTGAAGGTTCGGGAAGTTGTCAAGGACAATCCTGGAGATGGCAAGCAGTCTCAAGTATTCCTGTCCGGTAGATGGTCTGACGTCAAGAGCGGTATTTTTGGGTTGAAAGGGCCAGGCTATGAAGGCTGTGAATCCGCCGGTGCGGTCTTGAAGGTCTCTCAGCCGTAAGAGGTGTTCAATTCTTTCCTCCGGTCGCTCCACGTGGCCGTACATCATGGTGGCAGTGGTCTTAAGCCCTAATCCGTGGGCAGTCTCCATTACATTCAACCACTCATTTGTTGTGGCCTTCCTTGGGGAGATCTGCTTTCTTACCCTGTCTGTCAGGATTTCCGCTCCGCCGCCCGGGATGGAATCGAGTCCGGCCTTGATAAGCCTGGCCAGGACCTCTTTTACAGACAGACCTGATATTTCGGAAAAGTGAACGATCTCAGGAGGAGAAAAGGCATGGCAATGGATTGCAAAACCGTCTTTAATAAAAGAAAGCATTTCCTCATAGAAGGTAAGGGGAAGATCAGGATGGAGCCCGCCTTGCAGCAGGATCTGTGTACCCCCGAGCGATTTTGTCTCCTCTAACTTCTCGGCCAGTTCTTTCCTGGAGAGTACATAGCCGGAAATGTCACCCGGTGCGCAGTAATAAGCGCAGAACTTGCAACCGGAGATGCATATATTGGTATAGTTAATGTTCCGGTCTATGACATATGTGACAATGGGCTCTGGATGCAACCTTTGCCTTACTTCGTCAGCAAGCTGGCCCAGTATATTCAGGTCTGCCTCTTGATAAAGCAAGAGGGCATCATCTCCTGAAAGGCGCCTGCCGGTCCGGACCTTTGATATTATCGGATCAATCATGGTGGAGGAAGAGCTCAGACCGGCTCGTAGAGAGTGTCTCGCTCTACCGGCTTTCTCCCGGCCTGTCGGATAAGGTGTTCGATCTCACTGCGGGTCATGGCCTGGGAGGTATCTGCCCCGGCCATGTGCGTAATCTTCTCTTCCAGGACAGTCCCGTCCAGATCGTCCGCACCGAAGGACAGGGCGATCTGCGCAACCTTTGGCCCAAGCATTACCCAGTAGGCCTTGATATGTGAAAAGTTATCGAGCAGGAGTCGTGATACGGCAATACTCTTAAGATCATCCACCCCGCCTGTGGATGACAGGTATTCCAGCTTTGTATTCTTTGGGTGAAAAGCAAGGGGGATGTAACACAGAAATCCGCCTGTCTCATCCTGGGCCTCTCTCAGGGCCAGCAGATGCTCTATCCGTTCAGATGTTGTCTCAATGTGTCCGTAGAGCATGGTGGCATTGGTCCTGAGACCTGCTCTATGGGCGGTTTTAGCAACTTCCAGCCAGTCCTTCCCGGGGAGCTTACCAGGGCAGAGCTTTTCCCGTATTCTGGTGCTGAAGACCTCTGCTCCGCCTCCGGGAATGGACCCCAGGCCGGCCTGCATAAGACCTTCCAATGTCTCGGCAATTGACTGACCCGAAATGGCTGCCAGATGGGCTATCTCTACACAGGTAAAGGCCTGGATATGGATCTCGGGTCTTTCGGCCTTTATGGCCTTTAGCATGTCAATATAATACCCGTAAGGGAGATCCGGATGCAGGCCGCCGACAATGTGTACCTCTGTGATGGGTTCGGCATGCCTCTCCCTTATTTTGGAGACTATCTCTTCTATGGACATTTCGTAGGCCTCCGGGTGGGTCTTTTCCTTTCCAAAGGCACAGAATTTACACAGATTTATGCAGATATTAGAATAGTTTATGTGCTGATTATAGATATAATAGGCCTGGTTTCCATTAAGCCTTTCTCTTTTCAGGTTGGCCAGGTAACCAAGTGCCGGCAGATGAGTGGTGGAGAAGAGCAGTTCTCCATCTTCAGCACTTAAGCGAGTGTCGGACAGGACCTTTTCATATATTTCAAAGAGTCCTGCTTCTTTAAGGGCTTTTTCCATAGTTTAAAGTCACCTCTACCCGGTTTAATCAAGAGGGAAGGAAGGTGGTGTTAGGTGGTAATGCGCACGTCTTTTACAAATATTTCAAAATGCAGGGTCTTGCCGGCCAGGGGATGGTTAAAGTCCAGCATCATGGCGCCTTCCCAGATGGACTTGATCAGAGCCGGTTGTCTTAAACCGAATTCGTCAGGGGCCTTGACCACCTTGCCCACCTCCACTTCTCCTGAAATCCTTTCAATGGCCACCAGTGTTACCTTCCCGGGATCATAGGGCCCATAAGTGTAGTTTGGAGGGACAAATATTATTTTTCTTTCTCCAGGAGCAAGCCCGACAATATTTTCCTCAACAGGTTTTGGGAAATTACCCTTTCCGCATACAAAGGTTACCGGTCCCCCTGACTTTTCAGAGGAATCCACTACTTTTCCCGAGGATAGCCTGACCTGGTATTCCATTTCCACCAGTCTTCCATGTTCTATACGGAGTCGAACCTTTTTTGTCACATCCATGGTTGCTTCAATGACCCTTTGTAGAGGTTTTTTCCGGTACTGGGATTTTCATAAAGGAAATTCCTTCTTCCTTCAGAGTTTTTTCTTCCTCTGATGTAGCAACACCCCTTATGTTTCGGTTTTCAGCCACACCGTAATGTATCTTAAGGGCCTCTTGCGCAAATGCAGTCCCTACGTCTTCTGTATTTTTTTTCACCTCAGTGTAGATCTTATTCAGCATCTCATTCAAGGCCGCTTCCGAGGTGTCGCCGTCTTTGCCGACGGACCTGGTGCGTACTGCAACTGCAGAGGGGGTTTTCCGGACGTTATTACTACCACAGACAGGACAAGTCAGAAGCCCCTTCTCCTTCTGTGCCTCAAAAGCCTCCCCATCCTGAAACCAGGCTTCAAAGTTGTGATCTTGATCGCAACGCAAATCAAAGGCTATCATAATGTAAAATTGATAACATTTTGTTAATGGAAACGCAATCTGAACCAGCGAGAATGAAAATTAATTAATCAAAATCAATCACGAAAACACGAAGGTACGAAAACACGAAAAAAACAAGGCTGGATGAACCTCAAAAAATACTTTAGTATTTTGTAGCCGTTCGCGGCTTGAAATTTGAAATTGGAAATTAGGAAAAGATGAAGCGAATTTACGAGTTGGATAGTTTACAGACTGGCAAAAGCGTTCTCAGATGAGGTTCATTTGAAGAAACCAAATCATTGAATACGTTGGCATCCTTCATATCAAGCCAAAAGTAGTTTACACTTTCATGGGTAATATACCTCAAAATATGACTTGTGCGATTAGCCGTTAGTTTTTAGCTTAACAGTCTGGTTTTATACAAAGTTTTTACCTAATAGCTAACGGCTAACAGCTATCGGCTGGCATCCGTCTATGTTGAAAAAGTATAAACTATAGAATAAAGGATGCCAATACGTTCATCAACAGTACAAAAGCATGAGGGCCAAATTTCCAATTTCCAATTTCCAATTTCAGCGTTCCGTGAACGCTTACATTTTGTAGTCGAATGGAGGCATAATTATGCACAATGTGCGTTTATTTTATTTTTTATTACTTATAGTTATGGTATTTACTTTTGTTTCGAAGTCCCTGGCAGGCGGGCTTTCAGATCGTGGAAAAGATCTTGTATCCATGTTACAGAAAAAATACGAAATCACCACTGATATTACCTCTAACTTCGAGCAGGAGACGTTTGCTGCCGGTTCTTCAGAAGGCCTCAAGGCGGAAGGAAAGGTCTATTTCAATCGTCCGCACCAGATGCGCTGGGAATACAGTCAGCCGGAACCGCAGCTTATTGTCACCAGCGGGAAAGAGGTATATGTGTATGAGGAGGAAGCCAATCAGGTAATGGTGCTTCCCAGGGAACAATTACTTTCAACTGAGATAAGCAAGGCCTTTTTTTTTGGCAAAGGTGACCTAAAGCGTTTTTTCATAGTAGAGCATCCTGCAGAAGGCCAACCGGATGCCAGGTGGACGCTGAAGCTTACCCCAAGGAATCCGGTACCACAGGTATGCACCATATGGATTGTCGTGGATCCTGATACCCATCTCGTAAAGGAGATGTGGCTGGAAGACCAGTTAGGTAGCAGGACACATCTTGTATTTAGCAATGTCAAGGTCAATAAAGGCCTTTCAAACGACCTTTTTCGGTTTGTTCCACCTCCAGGTGTGGAAATCTACCGTACAGATGACTCAACCTAAATTGAGCGATTAGCCTTTAGCAGTTAGCTATTAGTTTAATGATTACAGGATGTTTTGCTATTATAAAATTAGGTATTAGCTGTTAGCGGTTAATTTGTTGCCCCGCCCGCCTCGCCTGAGCTCGCGATGGCGGGCAGGTGTTTTCCAAATAGGTTACTAACACCTAAAAGCTAAATGCTAATGGCTAACCGCTTAACTTAGTTTCAAGGACTACAATCAGGAGAACAAAATGTCCAATGAAAGTTTAGCTGGAGAAATCCGTGCATTGGTACAGGAAAAAAACGCCATCATTCTTGCTCACAATTACCAGGTGCCTGAGGTCCAGGATGTTGCGGACCTTACCGGGGACTCTCTGGCCCTGAGTATCCAGGCATCAGAGACCAAAGCCGATATCATAATATTTTGCGGAGTCCGTTTTATGGCTGAGACTGCGGCCATTGTTTGTCCTGATAAAAAAGTGATACTGCCTGTAAAAGAGGCAGGCTGTAGTATGGCGGATATGCTGAACGCTACGGAACTGAGGGCTGAGAAAGCAAAGTATCCAGGCGTGCCTGTGGTCACATATGTGAATTCTACAGCCGAAGTAAAGGCAGAGAGCGACATCTGCTGTACCTCAGCAAATGCAGTGCAGGTCGTTAAATCCTTAAAGACTCCTGAGGTCCTTATGACCCCGGACAAGAATCTGGCAATGTGGGCACAGAGACACACAGATCAAAAAATCCATTACTGGCTTGGTTACTGTCCAATTCATAATGATCTCACAGTTGCCCAAGTCAAGGAGGCGAAAGCCGCCCACCCCGAGGCTTTGCTTATGGCCCATCCCGAGTGCCCTCCAGAGGTGCTGGACATGGCGGACGCGGTAAGAAGCACCAGCGGCATGCTGACCTTTGCAGCAGAATCCAAGGCAAATGAATTCATTGTTGCCACAGAGATAGGGCTTTTGCATCCGTTGAAGAAGCAAAATCCAGGAAAGAGATTTTACGCTGCTTCTCCTGAGATGGTCTGCATAGACATGAAAAAAACAGGCCTTAAGGAGGTGTTGCAGGCCCTTCAGACAGAAGGGCCGGTGATTGTTGTGCCCGAACCGATTCGTTTAAAGGCCCTCAAGGCTGTTGAACGTATGATGGCCGTGCCGCGGGACTGATCCGCGCCTATTGCCCTTTGTGCCTTGGACCTTTATTCACCGCAGAGAGGCGCAGAGAACGCAGAGGGTGGGTGACCCCCTATCTCCACTCAATCAGTGGCCGGATTTCGCTGGATTAGGCACACAACCTTACTTTGGACGGATTTTGGGTACATCAAACTCATTTCCTGGAAGATTTCCTGGTTAAGAACGTCCAGTTCAAGTTCGTCTTCACAAGGGACACGCCGTCTCAGATAGATGGTATCCAGCAAGGCCTTTTCAGGGATTGCAATGCCGGCGTTTAATTCCCGCTCATACCGAAAACCAAAGAACAGATCCTTTTTGATAAGGGAATATTCGATGTAAAACTGGCCATAGGGAATGATTTTCCGTCTTCCAGGTACGAGAGTGACGGCAGTGCAAGCATAAGGAACTTGCAGCAAAAGGCCGTGATAATTCATAGCCCATTCAGCCGAGACATAGGACGGGCTGCGGATATGGCAGGCGATTTCGGCAATGTCCGGCCACCTGTCTGACATTTCGCATTTGAGTACGTTGAGATATGCTCCCCGTACAATACACTTCACCATGCCCTTTTTAATGGCTCTGTTCAGAAAGATGGATGGCGAGCCATGTAGTTTTTGCATGTCTGTAGTCTTAAACAGACAGGGTAGGGTGCTTAGAAAATGAAGAGCATCTTTTCTTATCATGGCTTTTTGTAGCTATTCAGGTTGAAGGTTGAAGGCTGAAGGATTTCAAGCATTTCGCAACGATCGAACAGAGATGAATCCTCTAAACTAATACTGCAAATCTCGTCAGCCAACTCAAATGCCCGCAGTTTTGTGTCCCCTAACTTCGTAAAGGTTGGTGTCCCTTGACACTTGAGGATAAAGAAGTTGCGAGGCACCGAGATATTCGAAATTCGAGTCACTCGCGGATATCGACTGACTTTCAAAATTGAAAAAGGATTCTTGATATTGAGACGGATCGGCACCCATGACCTTCCGAAACAGGAGGGGCGACGCCCTTTTACCTGATCCCGTGGCGGGATCGGGCACTAGACACAATGCTTTCTATATTAAACCGGTAGCAAGAGTACCGCGACCCCTTTACTTGACAACAGAATGCCCCCCTTGAGTAAAAACAACACCAGAAAGCATGACAGGTGAAGGAGGTAAGGTAACTGAAGAAAATATTTCCCTGCTCCTCTGCGGTTACTTCAGCCTTCAGCCTTCTACCTTCCACCTGCTCCTCCCCTTTTTTCTTTGCGCCTTGAGCGAAGTTTGCCCGTTGAATGTCCTTGTTTTTCTATTCAAC
>JAUWHV010000081.1 GCA_030605675.1 Deltaproteobacteria bacterium
CTGAAGAAACAGATATCAGTGAAGAGACCGGAACCGAAAAAGAGGATTTACCTGAGATAGAAGAGAAAGCCGAGGACCGCGAGTCTCAAAGTAATTCTGCTCAAAATGTTCCGGACACACTGCACGAAGATTCCGAGGAATAAGAATTACTTGGTTTTACGTCAACAAGACATGTCTGCTTGCAGCCACACGGCCGGACGGAAAAATTGAAGCAACGCCGCAGATAGGGTATTCTCGTAGGATTATGAAATGAATAGTGGTAACGACAAAAAAATGAACAGGTCAATCCAGGATGTACTAATTGAGAGCCTAACCGGCTCTTTTAGGCAGAGTTATATTGCCGGGGGTTAAAGACAGGCATGGCTAAAATCAGAGTCCATGAGCTGGCCAAGGAATTCGGAATAGCCAGCAAAGAGATGGCGACCAAGATTATGGATCTTGGCTACAACATCAAGAACTACATGAGTGCGCTTGAGGACTATGAGGCCCGGGATATCCGCCGCAAGCTCAAGGACAAAGCACATGCGGCAGAAAAGAAAGAACAAGAGGTCAAGCCCAAAACCACAGTGCGTCTCAGGCACCGAAAAATTACCCTCAAAAAGATCGTTCGTCCAACTGAATCTGAAGAGAAGGTCGTTGCCAAGGTGTCTGTGAAAGAGGCTGCGGTGACGGAAGAAAAACCTGAAGAGGGTGTTCCTGTCGCTAAGGAAGAGGAAGAAATTAAGGTTGAGGGAGAAGCCCCGGCTACTGAAGCAGAACAGTTAGAAATCGAATCCGGGCAAGAGGTAACCGAGACCGCAACAGAGGTAGTGGAAGAGTCCCTGTCTGAAAAACAGACTGCCCAGCCTAAGGTCGCTCCTAAACCCAAGATTGCAAAAAAGGCCAAGGTCGTTAAGCCCAAAAGCTTTGTAAAGATTCTTGACCGGCCGAGGATTGAAATTCCACACCAGCCAAACAATAAACCTGAAAGAAAACCTGAAAGACCTGCTCCTCGGGCTAAAAAGCCCTTTCACACGGGTGCACCTCCTGTAGAACCGTCGGTCCCTTTAGTTGATATTTCCGTAGTCCCTGAAAAAAAGGACAGAAAAAAGGGCAAGAGAGTAGTCCAGATGTCAGAGTTGGGAGGATCGCTCAAAAAACGCCGGGTTACTCCCAAGCGAAAGGGAAGACAGAGACATATAAACAAAATTCTTGCAGAAGAGAGCGATATCACAACATCCGGCCGGAAGAAAACCGGGGTTTCCGGAATCCATGGCGATTTAGGACAAAAGGAGAAAGTAGTCCCTCAGCCCGGCACTGTGCCTCCCAAGGCAAGCAAACGAAAGTTTGCCATATACGAGACTATTCAGGTAGGTGAGCTTGCCAAGCGGATGGGCGTCAAGGCAGGAGACATTATAATGAAGCTCATGGGGCTGGATGTAATGGCCACGGTAAATCAGTCTATCGATTACGACGTAGCCTGCATTGTGGCATCCGGATTTGACTATGAGCTGGAGAAGAAGTCCGTGGCTGAAGACCTGGTCCACATGGAGGATGTCCAGGAAGGCGAGCCTGTGCTAAGACCTCCTGTGATTACAATCATGGGCCATGTAGATCATGGAAAGACTTCACTCCTGGATGCCATACGCAAAGCGGATGTGGCCTCAAAGGAGGCAGGTGGCATCACCCAGCACATAGGCGCATATCACGTCACACTTCCATCCGGCCAGGAAGTAGTCTTTCTGGATACCCCGGGCCATGAAGCATTCACAGCTATGAGGTCTCGCGGGGCCAAGGTTACTGATATCGTAATCCTGCTGGTGGCAGCGGATGACGGTGTAATGGCCCAGACACGTGAGGCTGTAGATCATGCTCGGGCAGCCGAGGTGCCCATCATTGTAGCAATCAACAAGATTGACAAGCCAGGGGCGAATCCGGAAAAGGTGAAAGGGGAACTTGCTGAACTAGGATTGATTCCTGAGGATTGGGGTGGAGAGACCATTTGCATCAACATCTCAGCCAAAGAAAAAACAGGAATAGAAGAATTGCTTGAGATGATGGCCCTCCAGGCCGAGTTGATGGAACTCAAGGCAGACCCCAGTCGGCCTGCCAGAGGTCACGTGATAGAGGCGAAGCTGGATAAGGGGCGTGGTCCTGTGGCTACCCTGCTGATTTCAGAGGGGACGCTGCACATAGGTGACGCTTTGGTCTGCGGCATACACCACGGCAGAGTACGGGCCATGTTCGACGACAAGGGTGAAAGGATAAAGACTGCCGGTCCCTCCATGCCTGTGGCAATTCAGGGTCTCTCCGGCGTGCCGGAGGCAGGGAACGAATTCACAGTACTTTCTGACGACAAAAAGGCCAGAGAAGTGGCTGAGTATCGCCACCGCAAGATCAGAGAGGCAGAATTGTTCAAGGGCAACAAGGTGAGTCTGGAAAATGTTTTTGAAAAACTTCGGGAGAAGGAACTCAAGGAACTTAATATAGTCCTCAAGACAGATGTTCAGGGCTCTGTGGAGGCCCTTCTAGAGGCATTGCGCAAGCTCAGTACTCAAGAGATAAAGGTGAATTTCGTCAGGAGTGGTATAGGGGCTATTACCGAATCCGATGTCTTGCTGGCATCTGCCTCAGAAGCAATCATCATAGGCTTCAATGTAAAACCCAGCCCGCAAGCGAAGGCCTTGGCCGAGCGGGAACATGTGGACATCCGCTTCTATGATGTCATTTACCATGCCATGGAGGAGATTAAAAGCGCCATGGTCGGGCTGTTGGAACCTGTTTATAAGGAGAAGACCCTGGGACGCGCCGAGGTGCGTGACGTCTTCCACATTGCCAAAGTCGGTACAGTGGCAGGGAGCTATGTGCTGGATGGCTTGATCCAGAGAAATATTCAAGCCAGGCTCTTAAGAGACAACGTTGTAGTCTATAACGGCAAGATAGCGTCTCTTCGTCGGTTTAAAGAGGATGTAAAAGAAGTCCAGACCGGGTACGAATGCGGAATCGGCCTTGAAAGGTTCAATGACGTAAAAACAGGGGATATAATAGAGGCCTATATAATAGAAGAGGAAGCCCCGGTCCTTGGAGAACCTGTATCTAGTGCCGGGGAGAGTGGAATTTGAAATTTCCAATTTCCAATTTCTATTTTCTAATTTCACCGTTCCGTGAACGGTTACTTTTGAAGAAAGTGCAAACTGGTGAATGAAGGATGCCGATAAATGATCGTGGGGATAATCAGGCTCAGGGTAAGATTGCCCGGAAACCATTCGCTAAAGGGGAAACGGCGTGTGGTTAAGAGTTTGATTGGCCAAGTGCGTAGCCGTTTTAATGTAGCTGTATCAGAAATAGCCCTGAACGATGTATGGCAAAGGGCGGAAATAGGAATATCCACAATAGGAAATAGCCAGCCAACAATCAACTCCGTCCTGGATAAGATCCTGGAATTCATTGAAAGGACCTGTCTGGTAGAGATTATTGATACAGATATCGAAATTATTCACATGGGAAAATAAGAAGACAATCATGCCCCACATGTTCCCCCGTTCCAGACGGATAGAGGATCTCCTCAGGAAAGAAATGGCAGACATGCTGCTTGGTGAAATTAAGGATCCAAGGATCCAAGGACTTGTGACCATAATGCAGGTAAAGGTCTCGGAAGACCTCCGTCACGCAAAGTTTTTTGTTTCGGTTCTTGGAAAAGGGCCTGAAAGGGAATCTGTGCTGGAAGGACTGAATAAGGCTAAGGGCTTCATACGGCGAACACTGGGACACCGCCTTGACCTCAGGCGGATACCTGAACTGCACTTTCAGCTGGACCGGAGCCTGGATGACCAGGAAAAGATAGAAAGACTCCTTGCCGGTATGCAAACCGGCCAACAGACAGAGAATTGAGAAATACTGTGACTGAAGTTTTACCCAAAGATACCAAGACACTGAAGGCTGCGGTAGATGCCATTAATGCATCTGATCGTCTCCTTTTGACCTGTCATGTCAAGCCGGATGGAGATGCCCTGGGTTCTTTATTGGGCCTGGGCCTTGCCCTTAAAAACGCGGGAAGAGACGTAACCTTTTTTATAGAAGATCCTGCGCCGGATACACTTCAATTTCTCCCCGGCTCTCAGTACCTGGTCAATGAAGTGGCTAATCCGCTGCCCGAAAAGACCACTCTGGTAGTCCTTGACTGCAATGAGCCTCACAGGATCGGAAAGCAGGCACAAAGGTTGATAGAACAAGCTTCACTTATTGTCGTTCTGGATCATCACCTGAGCCAGGCCCCGTTTTGTGCCCAAACTCCGGGAACAAAACACCCTCATTGCATAAGCTATATATCTACGGACATTTTTGCCGCAGGGGCCATAGTCCTGTGGATCATCAAAGGGCTTGGATGGCCTATAACAGAAGACATCGCCACCAATCTTTATGCTGCCATATTGTCAGACACAGGATGCTTCCGTCATAGCAATACGAACGAGACAGCTTTCCGGATGGCCGGGGACCTCGTGGCCCACGGCGCAAACCCCTATGCCGTTGCGAACAAACTTTATCAAAATTATTCTCTATGCAGACAACACCTTTTAGGCCTTGTATTAAGGACCATTGAGGTAAGGGGGCATGGCAAGATAGGTCTTCTTCAGGCCACTCCGGAGATGTTTCGTGTCAGTGGAGCAACGGAGTATGACACAGATGACTTTGTAGGGCATGTCCGGTGCATAGATACAGTAGAGGTTGCCATTTTCATAAAGGAGGTCTATGCCGGACAGGTATCTGTCAGCCTGAGGTCAAAATCATTCTTTAATGTGGCAAAGTTGGCAAAAGAATTCGGAGGTGGCGGGCACTTTCACGCGGCAGGTTTTCGCAAGACGGGGACAGCAGCCGAAATTAGAGAAATTCTGTTAAATCAAATAAATGCCTGTTTTGAGGGCTTGGAAACAGACGATGCTTGATGGTATCCTGGTAATGGACAAGGCATTCGGCATAACGTCCTTCCAAATGGTTCAGGAAGTTCGCAGAAGGCTTAAGGTTAAAAAGGCCGGACATGCAGGTACCCTTGATCCACTTGCCACAGGTGTATTGCCCATATGTCTGGGACGGGCGACAAAGATCGTCCAGTTTATTATGGCAGGTCACAAGGTATATCAAGGGACTATGCTCCTTGGAGTAGCTACCGACACATACGATGCAGCAGGCAAAATCACGGAACAGAAACCTTTACCCCCAAGTCTTGACCAAATCTCTTTACAAGAGGCGGCCAAAGAATTTACAGGCAGGCTTCTTCAGCCACCCCCACCATTTTCGGCAGCCAAGCATAAAGGGAAACCGTTATACAAATTCGCACGTCAGGGAATAATGGTCCAAAAAGAGCCCAGGCCGGTGCAGGTATTCTCCTTTGAGATCCTTGAAATAAGGTTACCCGAGGTCGACTTCAGAGTGCACTGCTCAAAAGGTACCTATGTGAGATCACTTGTACATGAGCTAGGATCAAATCTGGGTTGCGGCGGTCATGTGACAGGACTGCGAAGGACCCGAAACGGACCCTTTAACATAGAGCATGCCCTGAAAATGGAGACTCTGGACGAAATTCTTAAAAGCAAAAGGCTTCCAGAGGTCCTTATTCCTGTTGGGAAGGCCCTGGCCCATATCCCTGCCGTTGAGATAGATAATGAGATGGCAACGGAGTTAAGGAATGGACGTCCGGTTTTGGTAAACAGGCTCAAGGAGCTAATGGAATCGCAAGGCCATAAGTCAGTTACGGAGCTGCCTTATCTGCGTCTTCTTCTTTGCAGGCCGCCTTATATAAAAAATGGTTCAGGCCTGCATGAAAAAGATCTGGTATCCGTGGTGGCATGGCCCACAGCGCTGAAATCAGACGGCCACAAAATACTGCGTCCCATAAAAGTTTGGCCAAAAGAATATGCTATTGCAAATTAAAATAAGAAATATCAAATCGTAGTTATAGCGAAGGAGGAAAAAATAGGTGGTGTTGGATCCAGAACGTAAGAAAGAAATTATAGAGAATTTCCAAACCCACGGGACTGACACTGGGTCCCCTGAGGTTCAAGTAGCCCTGTTGAGTTCCCGTATTGGCTATCTCACCGAGCACTTCAAGATCCACAAGAAGGATCACGGCTCAAGGCGCGGCCTGTTAAAACTTGTAGGTCAGAGAAGGAGGTTGCTCGACTACCTCAAGAACCAGGATGTGGGGCGGTACAGAAAAATTATAAAGGAACTGGGAATTCGCAAGTAATACGATGTAGCCGTTCACACTTCTTGGCAGTTGACAGACATGGAGTGAAAACTGCGGATTTAATACACTGAACTTGTAACTCTCGTGGTTATTGCAGGATAATAGGACCCCAAAACAGATGATAAAATTAAAAACACAGATAAATGACATGGCCTTCTCCTTTGAAACAGGACGTTTGGCCAAGCAGTCCAACGGCGCCATTTTGGCCAGCCTGGGGGACACCGTAGTCCTGGTGACTGCGGTAACCTCCGGTAAAACACGAGAAGGAATAGACTACCTGCCACTCATGGTAGACTACCAGGAGATGTTCTACGGATCAGGTCGAATACCCGGGAATTATTTCCGTAGGGAGATCGGAAGACCCAGCGAAAAAGAAACCCTGACTTCACGATTTATAGATCGTCCACTTCGGCCCAGATTTCCTGATGGATACGCCTACGATACCCAGATAATAGCAACGATGCTTTCTGTGGATGTAGAGGTCGATCCTGATGTAGTTGCCATTACTGCGGCATCCGCAGCCCTTTGTATCTCAGACATACCATTTGACGGCCCTATTGCCGGCGTACGAGTAGGAAGGGCGGAAGGCAAATTCGTAGTTAACCCTACCAAGACCCAGCTTTCGAATTCCGATCTTAACATCATTGTTGCCGGTACTAGAAACGCCATAGTTATGGTAGAGGGTTGGGCCGCGGCACTTTCAGAACAGGAAGTGCTGGATGCTATCTTTTTCGGTCATGAATCCCTGACGCCCTTGCTCGATCTCCAGGATGAGCTTGTTGAAAAGGCGGGTAAGCCCAAGATGACTGTCCCCGTGCCCGATTCGGACTTTGAGCTTATAGATAAGGTCAGGGAGTCTGCACGGGAGAAGATGCTTGCAGCCATACAGATACCCTCCAAGGTCGAACGGGTTGAGGGAATAAAGCGCCTCAAAACAGAAGTTAAGGAGGCATTGGCTGAAGTCCATCCCGGGCGTGAACGGGAAATATCAGAGTGCTTGAAGGACCTTGAAAAGGAACTGGTGCGCACTTTGATCACAAAAGAAAAGCGCCGGATCGACGGCAGGACTTTTGATGAAGTCAGGCCGATTTCCTGCTCTGTGGGAGAACTCCCCCGCACCCACGGCTCAGCGGTCTTCACCCGCGGAGAAACTCAGGTGCTGGCTGTGGCAACCCTTGGCAGCTCTGATGACGAACAGAGGATCGAGTCCCCTGCAGGACAACATTATAAACACTTCATGCTGCACTATAATTTTACCCCTTTTAGCGTAGGCGAGGTCAGGCCGATGAGGGGTCCGGCACGAAGAGATATCGGCCACGGAGTATTGGCAGAACGGGCGCTGGCCGGAGTAGTACCTCCTGCGGACGATTTTCCATACACTATTCGCATTGTTTCAGAGGTTTTGGAATCAAACGGCTCATCCTCCATGGCTACTGTTTGTGGAGGGGCACTTGCTATGATGGATGCCGGCATCCCCATTCGAGACATGGTGGCAGGGGTTGCAATGGGCCTTGTAAAGGAGAATGATGAGGTCATCATACTTTCGGATATCCTGGGAGATGAAGACCACATAGGCGATATGGACTTCAAGGTAGCAGGGACCGAGGAAGGGATTGCCGCGCTACAGATGGACATCAAGATTTCAGGGATCAGCCGGGATATTTTAAGCAAGGCGCTTATGCAGGCAAGGGATGCAAGACTCTTTATCCTGGGCAAGATGAAAGAAGTGATAGATCATCCCAGAGAAGACCTTTCCCAGTATGCACCCAGAATCATTACCCTCAATATCAACCCGGATAAGATCCGGGACCTTATCGGCCCGGGCGGGAAGCATATACGTGGCATAATAGCAGAAACCGGCGTAAAGATAGACGTCGATGATTCAGGTGAGGTGAACATCTTTTCCTCT
>JAUWHV010000148.1 GCA_030605675.1 Deltaproteobacteria bacterium
TCATTTGACATAGAGGTAACCCTTCCCTGCTCATACTCTCTCATGACCTGCTTGTATACCCGCACAACTCCGGGATGACGTTTATCAATCCTTTGTTCACCATCCAGTTCCCTGTGTGCATTTATCCAGTGTGCGACGCCTGCCGTACCAGACTTGTCGGAAATAATGACAGCTACCGGCCTGCCGAGGATCTTGCCCGTGTCGAATATATTGTAAATTTCCTCGTTCTTGAGCAGACCGTCTGCATGTATGCCCGCACTGGTGGCGTTGAAATTCTCACCAACCAGGGGATAGTTCTTGGGAATATGTACCTCGAGTTCCCTCTCAAAATATCTGCCCATCTCTGTAATGGCCTTTGTGTCTATACCATCATCGGTTCCCCTCAGGGCAATGCGTTCTATTAACACCGCCTCTATTGGAGTATTGCCTGTACGCTCGCCGAACCCCAGCAGAGTACCGTTTACAGCACCACATCCATAGAGCCATGCCGTAGTGGCGTTAATCACTGTCTTGTGAAAGTCGTTGTGGCCGTGCCACTCAAGGAGTTCTCCCGGCACTCCGGCGTCATCTATCATTGCCCTTACCAGCTTTGGAACACTCCTTGGAAGAGCCGCACCAGGGTATGTAACGCCATAACCAAGGGTATCACACAACCTGATCTTAATATCTATCCCACTCTCTTCTCGCAACTTCATAAGCTCTATTGCAAAAGGCACGCAAAAGCCATACATATCCGCCCTGGTAATGTCCTCAAAATGGCAACGGGGAACTATTCCCAGATCCAGGGCCTCCTTAACTATGGCCAGGTAGGCCTCCATGGCCTGGGCCCTGGTCTTTTTGAGCTTCAGATATATATGATAATCAGAGGCAGAGGTAAGTATACCCGTCTCCCCCAAGCCCATTTCCTTTACGAGCTTCAGGTCTTCGGCTTTTGCCCTTATCCACCCTGTAATCTGGGGAAAGTCATATCCCTTCTCCCTGCACTTTTCCACAGCTTCCTTGTCTTTGGAAGTGTACAGAAAAAACTCAGACTGACGGATTATCCCCTTTGGGCCTCCCATACGGTGTATTAAATCAAAAATCTCGCCAATCTGCTTCACACTGTATGGAGGTCGTGCCTGCTGGCCATCCCTGAAGGTAGTATCAGTAATGAGCATGTCTTCGCATGGAGATGCCATCATGTGCTTGTGGTCAAAATCAATTTTACACACATGATTATATGGATAGATATCTCTCATCAGATTGGCCTGGGAGACATCCTGAAGATTGAAATTCCAGTATTCACCACCTTGGCGATCCAATAATCTGCGTCCGGGATTCCACTTTGCCATAAAAACTCCTTACTTAAACAAAATTGTGAATGTTGAATATTAAATGTTGAATTAAGGTATATATCTTTTTAATCTTTTTCCACAATTCAGCATTCAACATTCATAATTCAACATTTCTTCATCTTTTCCAACCGGGTTTCAAATAGAGCTCAGCCAACTGAGCCATACTTACATTTGCAGGGGCATGGGTCAAGAGACACTGGGCCTTCTGGGTCTTCGGAAAGGCCATAACATCCCTTATGGTATCTTTTCCTGCCATAACCATTACCAGACGGTCAAGTCCAAAAGCAATGCCTCCGTGAGGCGGAGCCCCATATGCCAGGGCCTCAAGAAGGAAGCCAAATTTGTCCCGGGCCTCTTCTTCGGGGATTGATAAAGCTCTGAAGACGGCTTCCTGAACAGAAGTCTGGTGAATACGAATACTGCCTCCACCTATCTCAACTCCATTAAGAACCAGGTCATAGGCCCTGGATCTCACGTTTGCAGGGTCGCTGGACAACAATTCCAGATCCTCGGTCCTTGGGGAAGTAAATGGATGGTGCAGAGTCACAAACCTTCCCTCATCTTCATCATATTCTAACAGAGGGAACTCAGTAATCCAGATAAAATTAAATTTTCCTTCGGGCACAAGATTCCGGCGCCTGGCAAGCTCCGTCCTGAGCTCTCCCAAGACCCTGTATACCGCGGCCTTTTGATCCGCCCCGAAGAACATTATATCTCCCGGGGCCGCACCTAACTGCTGTACTATTGCCTTTTTTTCTTCCTCAGAAAAAAATTTCGCTATGGGTGACTGCCATGAGCCGTCTTCCTTTATTTTTACCCAGGCAAGCCCCTTGGCCCCAAGGCCCATTGCAAACTCAGTAAGATCATCCAGATCCTTCCTGGAAAGATCACCCATGCCTTTTGCATTTATGGCCTTTACCACACCGCCGGCAGAAACCACCTTCTGAAAGACCTTCAGCCCGCATCCGGCGGCAATGTCCGATATATCGCAGAGCTCCAGGCCAAAGCGCGTATCTGGACGGTCGGTCCCGAAACGATCCATTGCCTCCTGAAAGGTCAACCTCCGAAACGGTGTCTTAATGTCCTTGCCCAGGGCCTCCTTAAACAGGAAGCACATCAGGCCCTCTATCAGGTCAATAATGTCGTCTTCATCAATAAAGGACATCTCCATGTCCAGTTGTGTAAACTCAGGCTGACGATCAGCCCTCAGGTCCTCGTCCCTGAAACACTTGACTATCTGGTAATAACGCTCAAGGCCCGAGATCATAAGGATTTGTTTGTAGAGCTGGGGAGACTGTGGCAGGGCATAAAAGCGACCCGGGTTAACCCTGCTGGGCACGAGGTAGTCCCTGGCACCCTCAGGGGTACTCCTTGTTAGCATAGGGGTCTCGATCTCGAGAAAGTCCCTGCTATTCAAATAGGACCTCATGGCCTGACAGACCCTGTGCCGCAGATTTATGCTCTCAACCATGTGGGGTCTTCTAAGGTCCAGATATCGGTATGTCAGCCTCAGGTTCTCAGATATTTCTCCTTCCTCATCAAGGGAAAATGCAGGGGTCTTGGAGGTGTTCAAAATGCGCAGATCACGGCATGCGACTTCTATCATTCCGGTCTTTATCTTTGAATTTGCCATACCTTCGGGTCTTCTGCGGACCATGCCTTTTACTGCAATAACATACTCACTCCTGAGACTGTGGGCCTTTTGATGTGAATCCGCATCTACTTCAGGTGCAAATACCACCTGGGTGATCCCTTTGCGATCGCGAAGGTCTATAAAAATAAGCCCCCCGTGATCCCGCCGCCTGAGCACCCATCCCATCAGGACCACGTCCTGGTCCAGGGCCGTCTCTGTAAGACTATAACAATCATGGGTACGCTTCAGCCCATCCATAAAATCCATTCAGATTACCTCATCTTCGACTAGAATATCCACCAACCCGCAACCTATTTGGCATCCTTCATTCTGTGGTTTACACTTTTTCAACATAGACGGATGCCAGCCATTAGCTGTTAGCCGTTAGCTATTAGGTAAAAACTTTATATAAAAAAGGATGCCTCCTTTTTTAATTCAAAATTCAAAATTTAGAATTCAAAATTGTGTCTGAACGGCCTTTTCGTTCAGACACTATCTGTACACAGCAAAAACAACTCCACACTCTCCGGCCTGGAACTCTTTGGCTTGACCACAC
>JAUWHV010000082.1 GCA_030605675.1 Deltaproteobacteria bacterium
CTGAAGGTAGAAGGCTGAAGTAACCGCCCGCCCTAGTTGAATAGAAAAACAAGGACATTCAACGGGGTAAACTTCGCTCAAGACGCAAAGGACGCAAAGAAATGACGGGGATGAAAAAAAAGGCTTACCGCAGAGTTTAGAGGATTCATCTCTGTTCGATCGTTGCGAAATGCTTGAAATCCTTCAGCCTTCAACCTTCAACCTGAATAGTTACAATTGCTGAAGGATTCGATTCGGAGACAAATGAGAAAGCCTGTTAAAAACATCCTGGACACAATTGGTAATACTCCGCTTATCCCTATTCGCCGTCTCGATCCCGGTAAGGAAGTCACTATCCTGGCAAAGATGGAAAGCTTTAATCCGGGAGGCTCGATTAAAGATCGTATTGCTCTTTCCATGATTGAAAGGGCGGAAGAACGGGGAGAACTCACAAAGGACAGAATAATCCTTGAGGCAAGCAGCGGTAATACAGGCATTGGTCTTGCGATGGTATCGGCTGTAAAGGGTTATCGCTGTCTTATCGCCATGAGCGAGGCAGCCAGTATCGAGCGTCGTCAAATCATGCGGGCCTATGGTGCCGAGATCCTCCTGACTCCCGCCCGCCTGGGGACTGATGGTGCCATAGAGGCAGTATACAAGCTGGCACTTGAAAACCCTGCCCGCTACTTCTGCACAGACCAGTACAACAACCCTGACAATTCTCTGGCGCACTATCATGGTACTGCCCCGGAGATCTGGGAGCAGACCGAAGGCAAGATAGATGTAGTAGTCACCGCCATGGGAACCACAGGCACGCTGATGGGAATTACGCAACGCTTTCGAGAATTCAATCCAAAGGTCCGGATAGTCGGCGTGGAGCCCTATTTTGGTCACGGCATCCAGGGACTTAAGAATATGAAGGAATCCTACCGGCCGGGGATCTTTGACAAGCGCCTGCCGGATGACATTGTCAATGTGCATGACGATGAGGCCTTTGATCTGACCAAAAGGCTTGCGCGCGAGGAAGGGCTTTTTGTCGGGATGAGTTCAGGGGCTGCCATGGTTGTGGCACTTTCAGAGGCTGCGAAGCTTAAACAGGGCCTTGTGGTCGTGATTTTTCCTGACGGAGGCGACCGTTACCTGAGCACAGATATTTTTTCAGTTCCACAGGTTGAGGAGGCAGATCAGGCCAAAGCCCTGAAGCTCATTAACACCCTTACCCGGAGAAAGGAGATCTTTGAGCCCCTTAACCCGGGAAAGGCAGGGATTTACTCCTGTGGACCCACTGTCCAGGAATTCGCCCACCTTGGACTCTGCAGAAGGCTGGTGGTTGCTGATCTTTTGAAACGCACACTTGAATACCAGGGCTATGAGGTCACCCACGTGATGAATATCACAGACCTGGATGACAAAACGATCCAGGCCGCCCTGTCTCAAGGGATAAGTCTCAAGGAGCTCACAGACCGTTATACCCAGGCATTTATGGAGGACGTATCATCCCTGAACATCAGGCCTGCTGCCTGCTATCCCAGGGCAAGCGCCCATGTTGATGCAATGATTCAACTGACCGAGCGACTCATTGACGCAGGTTATGCATATGTCAAACACGGTTCTGTATATTTTGACATCTCAAAACTACCATCATATGGAAGGCTTTCCAGGGTGGATCTTTCAGGCATTGATATTGGAAGGACAGTGGATCTTGACGACTACGAGAAGGACAGCCCTGTTGACTTCACCCTCTTCAAGCGTGTGACCCTGGATGAGCTCAAAAGGGGAATTGGGTTTGAGACAAAATGGGGGCAGGTCAGGCCGGGCTGGCACATAGAGTGTGCTGCCATGTCAATGCGCTATCTGGGAGAATTTTTTGATATCCATACAAGCGGCTGTGACCTTATTTTTCCCCATCATGAAAACGAGATTGCCATTGCAATGGCCCTTACGAACCGGCCACTTGCCCGGACCTGGATTCACAGCGAGCTTATTCTGGTTGACGGAAAGAAGATGTCGCGCTCAGCAGGCAATGTTGTCACCCTGCGGGATTTAAATAAAAAGGGCTTTACCGGAAGGCATGTGAGATTTTTCCTGCTCAGGACACACTACAGAAAGCCCCTTCATTTCTCCTACGACCATTTGGAAGAATCAGCCAAGGCAGTGAAGCGGCTTGACTACTTTGTCTCTGAGATCCAGGCCCTTACTACGGGTAAAGACCCTGCCGGAGAACCGGGACCGGCAATTAAAAAGGCCCTGGAGGCCATGAAAAACGACTTTAACCAGGCCATTAATGATGACCTTAACATTTCAAAGGCCCTGGGAGCAATTTTCAGATTGATCAGGCATGTAAATTCGCTCATTTCTGACCAAAGGCTTTCACCCATGGATGCTGGAAATGTCATGGATGCCCTGCAGGATGTGGACAAGGTCCTTGGGTGCCTGGATATTTCTATCCCTGATCCTGAGCTGTCAAGGAAAATCCGGGATCTAGTCTCCAGGAGGGAGGAAGCCAGGACATCAAGGGACTGGGACAGGGCAGATGATATCCGGCAGCGACTCCTCGATCTTGGAGTGGAAGTAATGGACACCCCGGGCGGAATTCGCTGGAGATGGATTAAGAGGGTTTAGGGAAAATTATGCGCACATTTTTGGATTGCATTCCATGTTTTATGATCCAGGCCCTGAGAACCGGGCGTCTGGTGGGCCTTTCCGACGAGAAAATCCGCAAACTGCTGATAGATCTGGGGGGGAAAATCAAAAATATTAAGCTGGATGATCCGCCACCCAAGACAGCAGTGATGGTATATGATCTTATAAGCAGCTATACAGGCGAAACAGACCCTTTTAAAACAGTGAAAAAGCAAGGGACTGAGAAGGCGCTTGCCCTTTATCCTCAGTTGAAAAAGAACGTCTCAGAGTCTGAAGACCCTTTGGGACTTGCTATGCAGCTTGCCACAATAGGAAATGTCATTGATTTCGGGATATCATCAAGTTATGACCTGGAATCAGAGATTCAAAAAATAATGGACCAGTCTTTTGGCCGATGGGATGAAGAGGAATTTAAAAAGGCAATAACCCGGGCGGACTGGATTCTCTATCTGGGTGACAACACAGGGGAGACGGTCTTTGACCGCCTGCTGATAGAGACCCTGGCACATACGGTCACTTATGTGGTCAGAGAAAAACCGATTATTAACGATGCTACCAGAGAAGACGCCCTGGAAGCAGGCCTTGATAAAACAGCAACCATCATTTCATCCGGATGTGCTGCTCCTGGTACTGTTTTGGACCAGTGCACTCCGGAATTCCGTGAGTTGTTCAGAAAAGCCCCTGTCATCATCAGTAAAGGTCAGGGAAATTACGAAACCCTGTCGGAATCGGACGCCCCTATCTTTTTCTTCCTGAAGGCCAAATGTGATGTGGTGGCAAGGCACCTTGGAGTAAAAAAAGGTGATCTGGTCCTTACTTCCGGCTACCTGAACTAATCAGGCAATCTTGAGCACGCAACACACGTCCAACCATGATGGCAAGGCCGCCCATCTTGCCCGGTCGGCAGGATCGGTGAGTATTGCCGTATTTTTTTCCCGCATATTGGGCCTTGTGAGGGAGCAGGTGCTTGCAGGCCTCTTTGGTGCAGGTACTGCAATGGACGCCTTTGTTGTGGCCTTCCGGATACCCAATCTTTTAAGGGACCTTTTTGCAGAGGGTGCCCTCAGCGCAGCATTTGTTACAGTCTTTACCGAATACGATCAAAAACGCTCAAAAGAAGAGACCTGGCGCCTTGTAAACAACGTCCTGGCAGTACTCACTATAGTGGTTTCCCTGACCGTTATTCTCGGCATGATCTTTTCAAATGAACTGGTAATGCTGCTCGCCCCAAATTTTGCCAAAGTCGCCGGCAAGGTGGAACTCACCCAGCGGCTGACAATCATAATGTTTCCCTTCTTGCTGTTGGTTTCCCTTTCATCCGTCCTTATGGGGATATTGAACACAAAAGGTTATTTCTTTATCCCGTCCCTTGCATCCAGTTGCTTCAACATGACATCCATAGTTGTCGGCGTAGGACTTGCCCTGCTGTTTCCATTGTGGGGACAACCAGCCATAATGGGTATGGCTATAGGGACCCTGCTGGGCGGCCTGTCCCAAATGGGAATACAAGTGCCTGTCATTCTGCGCCAGGGGTTCAGATTAAAGCCAGTTATGGATCTGGCGGACCCGGGGCTGAAACGCATAACCCGGTTGATAGTGCCTGCCATAATAGGCCTTTCCGCAACCCAGATTAACATTTTTATAAATACAAACTTCGCCTCTCGTTGCGCAGAAGGGAGTGTTGCCTGGCTGAATTACGCATTCCGGCTCGTACAGTTCCCAATTGGGCTCTTTGGTGTGGCTATTTCCATAGCAACACTTCCTGTCGTGGCAAGGCTGGCAACCAAGGGAGACCATAAAGTACTGGGTGATACGCTTATTTCGTCTCTTACCCTGGCCTTTGCCCTTACAATTCCGGCTGCAGTGGGGCTGTGGGTCCTGGCAGAACCCATAGTAGGACTTATCTTCGAACACGGCCGATTTACTCAATCAGACACTTTCATGACAGCCCAGGCCTTGAGGTTTTATTCCATCGGCCTTCTGGCCTATGCGGCAGTGAAGATAGTAGTACCGGTATTCTATGCCCTTAATGACACCCGATGGCCGGTAATAGGGAGTTTTTTAGCAGTAGCGGTTAATATATGCATCATACTTGCCACATTGGACAAATTACAGCACAGGGCCATAGCGCTTTCCACATCGGTCACCATGATACTCAACTTCATGCTCCTGGCCACAGTGCTTTACAGAAAAATAGACGGGTATCCTGCAGGCAAGCTTTTCATGTCCCTGGGAAAAATTTTCCTGGCCTCTGGCATAATGGGCCTGTTGGTGTGGTGGGTCCAGGTTCGCATTACAGGCAGCCCGGGGATCTGGCTCTCAACTGTCAAGGTATTTGCATCAATGTCATTGGGCATTGTTTCATACGGGATATTGGCTTATGTCTTAAAACTGACTGAATTTACTGAAATCATCAATAAAGTTATAAAACGAATTAGGGATTGAGGGATTGAGGAATTGAGGAATTATTGATTGATGATTGATGATTGTTGATTGAAGCCCGGTGGAATTTTTTTAGGGGAGTCCTATTCCACGAGGTAAAAATTGAGGGTCCGCAGATTATGAAGATTACACGGATTATATGTAATTGTTCTTTAATAATCTGCGATAATCTGCGTAATCTGTGGATGGGATTGTTGATTGTTGATTGAGGATTTGGGGTTACGAAGATGCCGGAAGAAATTACCCGGGCCGACCAAGCTTTGCGGATTGCCCTGGGTTACCAGCTAAGACGCTGCCCATCAGTGCTTTCTATCGGAGTGAGGACCAACCTGGCAGATTATTCATCAGGGGAGAGGGCCCTGATCCGGAATGCTTCCAAGGTCTATTTCCCGACCATATTTTTTGCAGATGCCCTGGATGCAATGGGGAAAAAGACCTTTCCCAGTGTGCAATGCTATCGGCATTTGGGGAATAAGATAAAGCAGACGCTTCTGTTTAATCTCCTGGACGTCCCCACACCTGAGACCCGCCTGTTTTACGGCAGACAACAGAAGATGAAAATCCTCGACTATTTTGTTTTTCCTTGTGTAGGGAAGATGCCTATTGGGTCCTCAAAGGGAGAGGGGGTTTTTCTGATTAAGAACGAGAATGATCTGGAGGCATATCTCAGTAAGACCAGGATAGCCTATATTCAACAATACATACCCATGGAAAGAGACCTGCGAGTGGTAATTCTGGGCAAACGCATTGTCCATGCCTACTGGAAGGAATCAGCTCAGGGGGAATTCCGCACCAATGTGGCCAAGGGAGGGAGGATTACACTTGATCCTGTCCCCGAAGATATCCTGAATCTGGCACTGGATGTTGCTATCCGGTGCAGTTTCGATTTTGTGGGACTTGACATGTGTGAGCATCAGGGAAAAGTTCTTATCCTCGAGGCGAATATGAATTTCGGTACCCAGGGGTTCAAGGAGGCAGACATAAACTACAGGGAGTTACTCTGCAACATGGTGACATCCGGTGAGATATAGTCTTTTGATGAAATTACAGTCTCACTGACCGGCAAACTCAGCAATAGCTTTCAACCGGTCCTTTAGCGCCTGCGTGGCTTCTGCTGTTCCTTCAAGTTGACCGCTTCGCCCTTTTTCTTCGATTTCTTTTGCAATCCGGAAAAACTCCATTAACCCAAGGCTGCCGGAAGCGCCTTTCAGGGAATGGGCGGTCTTAGCCGCATCCTCTGCATTTCCCTCATCAATGGCGGACTGAAGTTTGTCCAGGTCAGTTTTCCCCACGTCAACAAAAAGATCAATCAATTCAAGATATTCACCTTCTTCCAATCCAAGATTCTCTGCTAATTCCCTAAAATTCATAAGACCTCCCTTAAAAAACCCACTTCTCAAGGACATCAAAGACAAGCTCCCTTTTGATAGGCTTTGCGATGTAGTCATCCATACCTGCCTCAATACACCTTTCTCTGTCACCCTTCATTGCATGGGCGGTCATGGCAACGATCGGAACATGTTCCGATCGAGCTGAATGCTGAAAGCTCAAAGCTGAAAGTTCGCCGGAAGAAGCTCCATCTTTTGCTTTGAGCTTTGAGCCTTGAGCTTTGAGCTGTTCTTCTCTTTTTCGGATTGCTTTTGTCGCTTCAAGCCCGTCCATCTTTGGCATCTGAATATCCAT
>JAUWHV010000034.1 GCA_030605675.1 Deltaproteobacteria bacterium
GATTTTTATATGAATAATGACATGATGAAGGAATTGGGAACAGAAGAAGTCCTTTGGGACCTTGGGGATTTGTACCAAGGCATTGATGATTCCGGAATCCATGATGACATGGAGAAATGTAAGAAATCGGCCCTTGAGATTGCTGATAAATATTCGGGCAAAATTGCAGACCTCACCGCTGCAGAACTATTCGCTGTTGTCAGTGAATATGAAGGCTTGACTATTATTGTGGGAAGACTCAGTGCATTTGCCCAGCTACATTTTTCAACCCATGTTAATGATCCAAAGGCCGGTGCTTTTTTGCAAAGAGTCAATGAGTTCTTCAGTATGGTGAATAAAGACGTAGTGTTTTTCGATATTGAGTGGGCAAATGTTCCTGATGACAAGGCGGATGACCTGCTCGCCGACCCCATACTGGAACACTATAGGCACTATTTGCAGGCAGCCAGGCGATACAAACCTCATCTTCTCTCCCAAGCGGAAGAGCAGCTCATAATTGAGATCAGTCCGGTAGGTCGTTCAAGCTGGATCAACTTGTTTGAAAAGGTCTTGGCAGCCCAGCGTTTTGGTAAAGAAGCCCGCACTCAGGAAGAGGTATTGACCGATCTTTACTCCCCGGACCGTAAAGTCAGGAAAAACGCGGCAAAGGACCTTACGGACGGATTGCGCAGTCAGTCAATTGTACTTACCCACACCTTCAATACCGTACTTGGCGATAAGATGATTGATGACAGGCTTCGGGACTATCGTGACTGGATCAGGTCCATGAACCTTGCGAATGAACTCGATAATGACACTGTTGATTCCCTGATTGCGTCCGCAACTGATCGTTACGACATAGTCCAACGCTATTACGGTTTAAAGCGACGCTTACTCGGGTTGGAAGAACTTTTTGACTACGACAGGTATGCTCCCTTGCCTTATCTGCCTCAGCGGGTTGTTGATTGGGAAAAAGGTAAAGAGATAGTGCTTGATGCCTTTGGGCAATTCTCTCCAAAGATGGCCTCAGTTGCCAATCTGTTTTTTGACAGACAATGGATACATGCTCCGGTAATACCAGGGAAGACCGGGGGGGCTTTTGCGCACCCTGTGGTTCCACAGGTCCATCCTTATGTACTTGTGAATTATACCGGGAATCTCAGGGACGTTGAGACAGTGGCACATGAGCTTGGCCATGGTGTTCACCAGATCCTGGCGGGTAAGCAGGGCTATTTAAACAGTCATACTCCATTGGTTTTAGCCGAGACCGCCTCGGTTTTTTGTGAAATGCTGGTATTCAAGGATTTAATGAGGAATTTGGAAAGGCCGGAAGAGAAGTTGTGGCTCGCTGCTGCTAAGATAGAGTCCATCTTTGCCACTGTGTTTCGTCAGATTGCCATGAACCGGTTCGAAAATGAAGTTCACAATAAGCGGCGTTCAAGGGGAGAGCTTTCTCCGGATGAATTTTCAAATATTTGGGTTAAGACCCAGGAGGAAATATTCGGCAACAGCGTAACCCTGACCGATGACTATGGTATTTGGTGGTCTTACATAGGTCACTTTATCCATACACCAGGCTATGTATATGCCTATGCCTTTGGGGAACTCTTGGTCTTGTCTCTTTACTCCATGTATGAAAAGGGGAAAATGGATTTTATCCCGCGCTATCTGGAGCTATTGGCTGCCGGGGGAAGTGATACACCCTATGTATTGCTTGAGTCCTTTGGCATAGACCTCCATGATCCCAATTTCTGGCACCAGGGTCTCAATGTAATTGATGATATGGTAAAGGAAATAGAGGAATTGGCTCTGGAAATAGGTGTCGAATAGGCTCTACTGGAATTTAAACATTCATGACGGTGGCTTTCATCACCCCCACGCATGAAAATAATTAGCCACCCGCTCGCTACGCTTGCTCGACCCACACAGACCCACGCAGACAAAAAAACTTATACGCTGGTGAACACACCAGCGTATAAAATGTCTGTGTATGTCTGTGTGTGTCTGTGGCTAATAAATGTATTTTCTTCACGCAGGACACCTGGAGAAGTTGTCAAAAACTTCTTATGCGTCCGCAGTCAGGGCAGATCCATATTGCATTATTGCTCATGCCCCACATATTTTCTTTCATACAGTCATCACAAATCTGAAAACCGCAAGGGCAATTCCAGCAAAAAGGCAATTCCCTGCGACAGGCATGGCAGCAATACTTCTTCTGCCTGCCCCAACGAGATTTTTTGGAGCGGGTTCCAGGTTTTTTTTCTTTTTCGGTGTTAGACATTGGCATCCTTCATTCATCAGTTTACACTGTTTTCGAAAAAGTGTGTATTATCGAATTGAATGCCGGTGTCGAAACTGGAAATTTGAAATTAGGTAACGCATCTACATCTTTGTGTTTTTCCCAATTTCAAATTTCAAATTTCTGATTTTTAATTTCACTACCAAAATACAAGATCAACAAAAGGATGTCTAATAATTAGAGGTTTTTTCTCCATGAATCCGGTATTGGATGCCATATATAAACGCAGAAGTATACGTGATTTTACCGCTGATCCTATAGAACGTGACACACTTATAGAAATTATCAGGGCAGGTACCTGGGCACCTTCAGGACTTAACAACCAGCCCTGGCGTTTCGCAATAGTAACGGAAAAGGATCTAAAGGCCAAGTTTGTGGAACTGACCCGTTACGAAAAGGTTATTGAAGGAGCTAAGGCCCTGATTCCTGTCTTCGTGGACAGGGATGCCATGTACCATGAACTAAAAGATCATCAGGCCATTGGCGCCTGTCTTCAAAATATGCTTCTGGCCGCTCATTCACTGGGCCTTGGGGCTGTCTGGCTGGGAGAGATATTGAAGAATTCCGATCGAGTACGAGATCTCCTGGGTCTTTCGAAAGACCTCGAACTCATGGCAGTCCTGGCCCTGGGCCATCCTGCCCATAGAAACCAGATTTCGACTCGCAAGTTACTTGAAGAGGTGATAGTATTTGAAAAATAATCAGGGTTTTTGCAGTGCAATCAAATATAGGAGGATGTAAAATGCGTTTTCACAGGAAATTATCCGCTGTCTTTTTCATTACTGCTTTAATCTTCTATCTGCCGAATTTTCTTCTGACTTCGTGCGCCCAGATGAGTTCGGCACCAGGGGAGTCCTCTGCCGGATTCTCTGAAACTGCTCCGGGTTCTGAGGCGGCCAGTGTTATTTATGAATTTCCGGATCTTCCTATACCCATTGAACTTGAAAGGGTTGAAGACAAGACGATAATGATTAAGACTGTGGGCTTCCAGGGTGGAATATTGGTATTCAAGGGCAGGGTAACCGTGGTTTCACTGGTGGAATTTTTCACAAAATCCATGCCCAGGCATGGCTGGATATTGGATGGTACATTGAACGCAAAGCGGAGCTTCCTTGCATTCTCCAAGGGACATAACGCCTATTGTCTTATACAGATATATGAAGGACGAATGGGCTTTAAGACCGAGGTCCAGATCTGGTTGAGCGAACCACTTGTCCAATGATAATGTGAAATCTATCTCCGGCTCAGTGATTTTATCCGAGGAGGCCCCACCCTATACGCCATTAGAGGGGAAGACCGTCCTTCTTGGAATAACCGGGGGAATTGCCGCGTATAAGGCCGCTGATTATTCAAAGAAAATCAGGGCCTTGGGTGCACGGGTAATACCCGTGATGACCGGGCATGCAACCGAGTTTGTGTCGCCTATCACTTTCGCGGCTCTTACAGGCGAAAAAGTGTACACGGATCTGTTTTGCGTGGAGGGTGCTGAGACCATTCCTCACATAGAACTTGCCAGGTCTGCCGACCTTTTTCTGGTGCTGCCTGCTACTGCAAATATAATCGGCAAAGCCGCAAACGGTCTGGCGGATGATTTCCTGTCCACATTACTCCTGGCGTTTTCCGGTCCGGTACTTTTTTCCCCTTCAATGAATCCGGCCATGTATGCGCATCCGGCGACTCAGGCAAACATAGAGCGTCTTAAGGTACTAGGCTACAAAGTAATAGAGCCGGAGATAGGGGAAACGGCCTGTGGCGACCGGGGCAAGGGAAGACTGCCGGAGTGGTCTGTGGTGAGGGAGGCCGTACTTAAGGCAACAACTCCACAGACCATGAGAGGAATAAATGTACTGGTATCTGCCGGGCCGACCAGAGAATATCTGGATCCTGTCCGGTATATCTCTAATTGTTCCTCAGGAGTCATGGGTTATGCTATGGCCATGGTTGCCTTCAGGCGCGGTGCGAGAGTGTCCCTTGTAAGTGGTCCTGTCTCCATTCCACATCCTCCGGGAATAGAACTCTATTCTGTGGAGACTGCGGGCGAGATGGAGGACATAATCGGCAAGCTTTCGCAAGATGCTCATGTAATAATCATGACTGCCGCAGTGGCGGACTATACCCCTGCTGTTAGAACCGATCAAAAGATCAAGAAAGACATCTCTGAACTGCGCTTAGATCTTGTACGGACAAATGACATCCTGTCGCAGTTGGTAAAGAGTCGTAAGGGCAGGCAGGTAATCGTCGGCTTTTGCGCAGAGACCCGGGATCTTAAAGCGCAGGCCATAAAAAAAATAAAGCTTAAGGGGGCGGATTTACTGATTGCCAATGATGTATCCCAGCCTGATGCCGGCTTTGATGTGCCAAATAACAGGGTCCTAATTGTCTCTGCAGATGGCGACGTTGAGGCCCTGCCCCTCTTGCACAAGGAAGAAGTCGGCGAGAGAGTCTGGGATCGAATTCAGGATTTGTTTCCACAGGATGATTATTGATTGACACTGTAGTTTGGTTTTGTTATCAAAATAAGGCTCTGCCGGAGTGGTGAAATTGGTATACGCGCTGGACTCAAAATCCCGTGGGCCTTGCGCCCGTGCGAGTTCGACTCTCGCCTCCGGCACCAGAGTTTTCTAAAAGAAAAATTTTCAGACTGGACCCATCCGCAGCCAAATCGTTTCAAGCAGGGACTGAACACCCTCTCCTGTTCGGGCAGAAATAATCAGGGGTTTATCAACAAATCCAGGAAGCCGTTGGCAGATAGCCTGTACCTGCTTCTGCCTTTTGGGCTGAGAGATTTTATCTGCTTTGTTCAGGACTAACCAGATATGCCTTCCCAGGGCATGCAGATAATCCAAGAGATCAAGGTCCAACTGGTCCGGAACCCGCCTCATGTCAAAGATGCACACCACGCCCCTGAGAGGTTTTCTGGTCTCGATATAACCCTCTACCAGCCTGTGCCACTTTTGCTGAACGTGATCTCTTCAAAGGAACCTGCTACAAAGCTGCCAACTGGCAGTGTGTCGGGCAGACCAAAGGTCGATCAAGACAAGATCGACACACAAAATTATCCGTACCCGTAAAAAATATACTCCTATACCCTCTGACAAAAAACTTCCAGCAGGCTTTATGCCGGAGGGGGGCATAATGTTCACCCGCGAACAATTACTCGATATTGCAAAAACCAACCCTGAGGCCCTCGTGGATATCATCCTGGCGCTTCAGGAACAGGTGCAAATCCTGACACAACGAGTCAAACAACTGGAAGAACAGATCAATAAAAAGGGTTCTTCGCTATTTGGTGTGGATAATTACGATTAATTTCTGGGGACTCTGTCCTCAGACACCTGGGGTTTATCGCTTGAATACCAATCCCG
>JAUWHV010000124.1 GCA_030605675.1 Deltaproteobacteria bacterium
GAACCGAACCGACTGCCAGAATCCAGGATCGCGAAGAAGCCAGTCATAATTCTCAAGACCGAGGAATTTCTTTGGCAGATATGTGACGTCCAGGAAAAAACTGTCCATCAGTGTGCCCAGGACCGGAATCAGAATGAACAACACCACGAACAGAAGAAGCGGGACCATAAACCCAAAGGCAATCCAACGCTCCCTGTCCAGTGCAGGCATCCGGGCTGGGTTGCCCGGCAGATGGAAAGAGGATTTCTTAAGGCCCTTTGCTTTCATTTGGTGCCATAGCGCTTCAGGAGGGCTGCAATCTCTTGCTCCGCTACGGCAAGCGCCTCTTCAGGCGCATATTTCCCGGCCAGGACGCCGTTTATGCGCGGCTGGACGATTTCCGATATCTGGGTGTAGTACGGCAGGATGGGTCTTGGCCTAGCGTTTTGAAAAACAGCTCTCAACTGTCTTAAATGCGGCGCTACTTCAAGCACTTCCGGGTCTGAGTAAAGGTCTTTGCGTCCCGGATTCCAGCCGAGATGGAGAACGAGCTTCTTCTGCGTTTCATACGAGGTGATGAATTCTACGAACTTTAGAGCCTGGGGCTTGACATCGGAGAATTTGGAGATGCCGATATGCCAACCGCCCAGCGTGGAGACGCTCTCACCATCCCGCAGCGCTGGAAGCGGCGCTACTGCGATTTTGCCCCGGACCTCTGATTCCGGGCCTTGATGCAGCGCCCAGGCATACGGCCAGTTACGCTCGAACAAGGCATTGCCTGACTGGAAGTAGGTGCGGGTCTCTTCCTCTTTCATTTCAGTGTAGGTGCTTGGCGGCGAGATGCCGTGCGTCCGGATGAGATCATGCATAAAGGCCAGTGCTCTGCGGTTTTCAAGGGTGTTGAGGCAAATCCGGTCCCCTTGATTGATGAACCCGCCGTTTGAGCCGGCGAATTCCAGGAAGTTACAGATGAGTCCCTCATATTGGGCACCCTGCCAGACAAAACCGTAAAAGTCCGGATTGATTTTACGCATCTTGCTTTGAACCGTTCGGGCATAGGAGAGAAGCTGCTCCCAGGTCCTGGGCGGACCGGGAAGGTCGAATTGTTCGAAGAGATCCTTGCGGTAGTATAAAAGCCCGCCGTCCAGGTAAACGGGCAGCGCCATGAGCTTTTCCTGGTGGATATCGACAAGTTGGAGGACCCTGGCAAAAAAAGGGCTCTGGTCAATATCGCTTCCAAGCGGCTCCAGCCACCCTGAGGCGGTAAACAACCCAAGCCAGGCTACGTCCAACAAGAACACATCAGGGTTGCTCTTGCCGGCGCTCAGGGCGACGACCAGCCCCTGCCGCCGCTGGTCTGTGTCGGTGGGCTGGCGCAATAGCTCGACCGGAATTCCGGACTGCTTTTCAAAATCCCGGATGAGTTCTTCCCAGAAAGCCAATTCAGCAGGCGCGCCACCTACCGAGAAGACAACCGCATCCTTCTCCGGACCGCAGCAGCATGCGGCCGAAAGGGCAGTAAGTAGAACGAGCCAGGCGATTCTTTTAGGCATAATCACACCGGGGTTGAGCAGGACATTTCGTAAACTGGTTAGCTAATACCTACGATTAGGGTTTTCATGATTATCCTTCGAGCTATAATAACATGCTTGATTACAATGCAAAAATTCTAATCCGGACAAGCCGGAACAAAACAGGTTTGAAGATAAAAAAATGATCGCGAAAGCACGAAAATACGAAGACACGAAAGCTTGAATGTGGTTTTATTTCGTGATTTAAATCTTTCGTGTTTTCGTGATTGTGTTTCAGAATTTTTTCCAAGAAAAAACACGAATTTTAGAACTAAGGTACTAATAAAGTCGACTGCTTTTGCCAATGCCGTGATGGAAGAATATATGATGGAAGAATACATAAAGGTCGCTGCCATTGAAAATGGGATTGAAGCCCAGCTGTTGGGATTTATACTAACTGAGCGGAATATCCCTCATCGGATGAGATCGTATTATGACACAGCATACGATGGTCTTTTCCAGGTTCAGAAAGGGTGGGGTTTTGTCTATGCCCCGGAATCCTTCAAAGACGAGATAAGGGAGATAATCTCTGACTTGAGAAAATATCAGGCTTCTATCGAAGATGCTCCGGAATCTGCTTGATCTCGGTAAATCGAAGGAAGCCCGTCTCCGTCATGAGACTCCTTTTCAAGGGAATGAAACAGTGGGTCCCCATTCCCCTTTGATCTTGTTGATTGTCCGGGGATCTGCCCTGAATGGTATGTCCGGAGCTTCCGGAACAGGTAAGCGGTGACTTTGAGAAAATGGCGTTTTCTGTAAATTCAAATTGTAGGCAAGGACCATCAGAAATTCCAGATTGACTGTATCCATAATATTATAGGCAAGTAACGTTTCCAGGGCATTCCGGCTGTTGGTTCTTTTGAACTCTTCCCAGAGCAGAACGGCGAAATAACCGTCAACCCCATCAAGTTCCCCTCTGTGTAATCCCAATTGTCTCTCACATCCCTTCAGCCCTCCTGAGTATCCGAGTCTTTTCAAGACATATCGCAGATCAATATGGACCTGCTCGATTTTAATCCCCAGATAGCTTTCAATAAACGGGATATCAAAACATTTCCCATTATAAGTCACAATGACCTGGTAATTCTGTATATTCTCTCTGAATGCCTCGAGGTTGTCACCCTGGACATAATGAAAAATGGACTTGCCGTCATACAAGGCAATGGTCGTGATGGAGTCTCCCCATTTATCCAGTCCGGTTGTCTCTATATCCAAAAATGCAGTGGAGTGACGAAAATGCGGAAATAGCCGCCAATGTTGATCCGGGGCCAGTAAGCCGGCAAAATATTCCGGCTGATAAGCCAGATGCTTTTGGGACAAATCTATGTGATTTTTGATTGATGCTATCTTTTCGGACGATAACTTAACTGGATAGGGTTCAACAAAATCATCCCAGGAACGTAAACCGGATTCCCAGAGGCGCTTTTCTGTTATCAAGCCTATACCGGGAATATGAGAAAATGTATTTGTGAGCATGTAGACTTATATCATAAACGCAAAAGCAAAATATAGTTATGATTTAGCATCCTTCATGGCAAGCCAAAAGTAGTTTACACTTTGTTCATCCTGTACTTTGGTAGTGAAATTTGAAATTAGAAACTTGAAATTAGAGCTGATTAATCCAGTTTTTATCCAATTTCCAATTTCCAGTTTCGGCATCCAGCATTCGATTTTATAATACACCCTTTTTGGGAATAAGTATAAACCGGCGAATGAAGGATGCCTATGATTTTTTACTTTTGTTCAGTAAAATAGGGAGTACCTTGAAAATTTTAAAATAAAGAAATTTTGGAGGACACAAAATGCAGAACTCTTTTTTGCAGAACACAACACATGCTTCGTGCCGGAATTCCCCCTTGGAGAGAGAATCCATCCGACATCGATCTCGAAACGCGTATCGTGCAATAATCGTACTTTTACTTAGCCTGCTTGTCCTTGCCGGTTGCGCAAGTTACGGACATCGTGTTTCCCCTGTTCCCCTGCCTGGGGCTCAACCTGAACATGTGACGGTGGATGGGGTCGAAATGCTGGCCGTTGCGTTCCCGGATGCAAAGACCGCAGAGGATCGGTTTGGCTTTGACGTGCGAGGATCAGGGCTTTTGCCGGTCCAATTAGTCATTGATAATCAAGGTACACAGAAGGTGAGTATTAATTCCGGGCAGACATTCCTGATTGATCAAAGCGGCCAGGCCTGGCCTATTCTTTCAGCAGAGGAAGCCTATCAACGGGTGAAGGGACATGTGGAAATGGGCGAAACGGCAAAAGGCACTGTAAAACCCGCTGTTTTACTCGGGGCTGCAGGTGCCCTGGCAGGTTTTGCCGTCGGCATCCTTACAGGGGAAAATATCGGTGAAAGCGTGGGCAAAGGCGCTGTCCTTGGAGGTACGGTCGGGGCGCTGGCAGGTGGGACAGCAGCCTATGCCACTGCCCCGGAAAAAATCAGGACCGACCTGGCACAGAGGACGCTGCGCAACCGGCCTGTCGAACCCGGACAACTGGCCCATGGATTTCTTTTCTTTCCTGGACTCAAAGAGGCCACATCTGCGCAACAGCTCCGTTTGGCCGTTACCATCGGTGAAGAACCACACGTCCTGAATTTGCTCCTGGCAAATTCCCGTGTGCCGGAACTTTGAGGTTTTGGGTATGAATCCGACTTTAGATAAGATCATTCGTTATGGGCGAGGGGAGAAAACAGCAGACCTGTTGCTCAAGAACGGCAAGGTGGTCAATGTCTTCACCGGTGAAATACTCCGGGCCGACGTGGCCGTAGCTGAAGGAATCATCATAGGTGTTGGTGAAGGATACGAAGCAATTAAGGTCGTAGATCTTTCCGGTCAATATGTCTGCCCTGGCTTTATTGACGGCCACATTCATATCGAGAGCACAATGCTCTCACCTTATCAGTTCGCCAGAGCCGTGGTTCCCAGAGGCACGACTGCCGTTGTCTGTGATCCCCACGAAATCGCGAATGTTCTGGGGCTTGAAGGTATTCGCTATATGCTTGAGGCCAGCGAAAAGCTGCCCCTTACAGTTTTTGTGATGGCATCTTCCTGTGTTCCTGCCACCCATCTGGAGACAGCAGGAGCAACACTCTCCGCCCAGGACCTGGCGCCTCTTTTTGACCATCCACGGGTATTAGGCCTGGCAGAGATGATGAATTTCCCGGGCGTGCTCCACCGCCTACCGGATGTTCTGGCCAAGCTGGAAATTGCAGCTCAGCGAGGCCTGCCCATTGATGGACACTGTCCGGGGCTCACCGGCCGTGATCTACAGGCATACATAGCTTCCGGCATTAGCTCGGACCACGAATGTACCCGGCTTGAAGAGGCATTGGAAAAACTTCGCGCAGGGATGTATCTTTTTATCCGCGAGGGAACCACTGCGCACAACCTGGCTGAACTATTGCCGGTGGTTACGGCTGATAACGCCCGCCGATGTCTCCTTGTGACAGATGACAGGCATCCAAAAGATTTGATGGACCTCGGCCACATGGACTATTCTGTCCGTCTGGCAGTGCAGGAGGGATTGAATCCCGTTACTGCCATTCAGATGGTAACCCTGAACCCGGCGGAACGATTCCGCCTTTATGACAGAGGCGCCGTGGCCCCTGGATACCGTGCCGATCTGGTGATCCTGAATGACTTGAAGGACTTCTCTGTGGAAAAGGTCTTCAGCAGGGGTCGCCTGGTGGCTGAAAACAACATCCCTTTATTTGATGAACCGCAAAAGACATACGATATTTCCTCTTCTGTAAGTATAGTTTCAGAGGGCCTAAGCTTCGAGATCCCGGTCCAGGGAGAGCGGGTCCGCACCATCGGTGTGGTTGAAGGGCAGATCGTAACAGAGGCATTGGAACTGCCTGTAAAACATAGAAACGGTCTTGCCGTGGCCGACGTGGATCGAGATATCCTCAAACTGGCGGTTATCGAAAGACATCACGCTACAGGCAACATAGGTCTGGGTTTTGTTAAGGGCATAGGCCTGAAAAAGGGCGCTCTGGCCGGCACAGTAGCCCATGACTCTCACAATCTCATAGTAGTCGGCACAAACGATGCGGACATGACTGCTGCTGCCCATGCGGTAATCAATGCAGGTGGCGGATTTGCGGCAATTGCTGACAAACAGTTGCTGGCAAGAATGTCCTTGCCGATTGCAGGCCTCATGTCAGAGGCCCCATTTGAGATTGTGCGCAAAGAGATGGATGAACTTCTGTCAGCAGCCTCCGACCTGGGGAGTCCTTTGGAAAATCCCTTTATGACCCTGAGCTTTTTGGCCTTGCCTGTTATTCCTGCGTTGAAACTTACTGACCTCGGTCTGGTGGATGTAAATAAATTCGCATTTGTGTCGTTGTTCGTATAGCTGTGAAGCATGGTCCTTGACATGCTATGGCTATGACACTATTTTTATTAAAATTATGAGAGCCTCATAATAGATGTATTATTCTTTTACATAGATCTGAGAGATTATGCAGACAAGGTACTTCCATGCTGACCATGTCAAGATCCTGGACGAAGCGATATCTATCTCAGAGGATATAATAAGCGATTACTTTTCTATCTCCAGCGACCACTGGGTCAGGAATCCCTATGAAGTCAGGACCCTCAGGGAAGTTAGTCCATGGGAATACCCTGGCGAGGCCTTTGCACATCTTGTCCGTTATGGAAAAAACATAACGCAGAAACAAAGTGGCCGGGACAGCCGGAAGTTTTACAGGATTTGCCTTCATGATCACAATATCCTGGATCAGACATCCGGTGGGAAGAGAGAGAGACTATTTCCTTTTTTAGTATATGTGATTACCCATGAATTTGTTCACATAATGAGGTTCAGTCGTTATTTTTGTCACCCTGAATTTGATGACCGTAATGAGGAAGAACAGAAGGTCCATCTGGCGACCCAGGACATATTGACACCTGTAAGAGTCAGGGGTCTGGATGCAGTCCTTGATCGATTTCTTCCACATTCACAGTTGAATAAAAATTGAATATCGATTATATGCCAATCTGATGCTTCGGCTTAAGCAGGGCATCTGACGTAGAATTATTGGAGGTTAGTTTATGCCTATTTATGAGTATGAGTGCGAATCTTGTGGAGAAGTTATAGAGAACTGGCAGAAGTTTTCTGATGCCCCACTTAGTACATGCGAATCCTGTGGCGGCAATCTGCACAAACTTATTTCCCATTCCTCATTTCATTTGAAGGGGAGTGGCTGGTATGTAACCGATTATGCCGGGAAAAAGACCGGAATTGCGGATACAAAAAAGTCCGAGTCAAGCCCTGACAAAAAAAGCAAAAAGGACACAGGTTCTTCTTCAGACTCACCGTCCAGCAGTTCCTCCGACACTACTTCCTAATCAATCTTTATAAGGGACATATGAGGTGGCGGCCCAGGGCCGCCACCTTTTTTATTTCCGCGCCTTGCCCTCGAACAAAATCTTGAGTCTTGTAAATGATTCTAATTGTGATATAGCCGCAAAAAGGCACAAAATACGCAAAAATAAAAAGCAGCTCTCAGTAATGTTAGGTGATTATAATCATTAACAATTCGACATTCGATTTTTTATGAGATTAAAAGAAAATAACCATGAACCTGTGAACGCCTACGATGTTTTTTTGTCATGGTTCTGTTATTATTGACCGAATATAAGAATAAGAAGAGGTAGGCATCCTTCATTTTGTAGTTTACACTTTTTCAACATAGACGGATACCACCATTAGCTGTTAGCTGTTAGCTATTAGGTAAAAACTTTGTATAAAAACGGACTGTTAAGCTAAAAGCTAACGGCTAAAAGCTAATAGCTAATCGCACGGGTCATATTTTTTGAGGTGTGCCATGAAATGTTCGTGGCTGTCGATATCAGCCGTTTTTAGAGATGGAAACGATTCAGAACCTGCACGTACGTGCCGGTACCAGCGGTTTTTGAAGTTTCATAATAAAATCGGCTTTAGTGCCTTTTTTCTTGTTTTTTCCCTCTTTTTTTATTTATCAGGTTGTGGGCATCGGCATATACCACCACCATCAACAACAAAGATACCTGTTCGGGAATTGCCTGCAACCCAGCGTCCCTACGAGGTGAATGGACACGTTTACTATCCCTTGCCGTCTGCCGAAGGTTTTGTGGAGGAAGGGTATGCATCCTGGTATGGAAAGAAATTTCATGGAAGGCCGACCGCCAGTGGTGAGCCATATGATATGTATGCTATAACTGCCGCCCATCGTACACTACCCATGAATACTTATGTAAGGGTCCTCAATCTTGAAAATGGGCGGGAAGTCGTAGCCAGAATCAGTGATCGCGGGCCTTTTGCCAAGAAGAGGATTATAGATCTCAGCTATGGAGCAGCCGGGAAGGTGGGGTTGATCGGGCCGGGGACGGCAAAGGTGAGGATAGAGGCCTTGGGAGAGGTCCGACTTGGAGTTGGAAGTCCCGCCGCATTTAAGCCACATCCTGATTTCAGAAGAGGAAAATTCTATATACAGGTAGGGGCCTTTCTGGAATCGGACAATGCCTATGCCCTGAGGCGAAAAATGATCAGATATTATAAGGATGTGGTTGTTTCTCGCCAACCAGGAGGAGATCAGACCCTTTACAGGGTGCAGGTATTTGCATCCACTGAGTATAATACAGCCAAGAATTTTGAAGCCCGGCTTGAAAGCTCAGGTTTCCCAGAGGCCTTTATGGTTGCGAGATGATGCGGAGAGGCCTGTATCTTGCTTGACAGGTATTTCTGTGGGCCGTAATTTAATACTGATAATTGAGGGATTGAGGGATTGA
This sequence comes from Deltaproteobacteria bacterium, assembly GCA_030605675.1. Lineage (GTDB taxonomy): Bacteria > Desulfobacterota > Dissulfuribacteria > Dissulfuribacterales > UBA3076 > UBA3076. Next base: position 8,327 of record JAUWHV010000124.1, read on the forward strand.
GGGATTGAATGTACTGTAATGATTATAAATTAGGAATTGCAAATTGAGAGATTGAAAATATTCATCGATTTAAATTCCTCAATTCCTAAATCTATTAGTAATAATTAAAGTATGATATTGCCGGAGGTATTATTCTTGAGGAAAAAAATTATGGACCGCGGTTTTGCAAGGAGCCTTGAGAGGAATTCGGGTTTTACCCTGATTGAACTCCTTGTGGTGGTAATTATCATCGGGCTTTTGGCTTCCCTGGTAGCACCAAAATTTTTCGGAAAGCTGGGAGGAAGCAAACAAAAGATTACAAAGGCCCAAATCGAGCTCTTTGGTGCCGCTCTTGACGAGTTCCGCCTGGATAACGGCCGTTATCCCAGTACTGAGGAGGGCCTCTTGGCCTTGCGGGACAAGCCGGACGATCTTGAAAATTGGGCTGGACCTTACCTGCCCAAGGCCATTCCAAAGGATTCATGGGGACACGAATATGTCTACAGTTCTCCCGGAGAACACTATGACTATGATCTTATTAGTTACGGCCGTGACGGCGAGCCGGGCGGAGAGGATGAAGACTCAGACATAGTAAGTTGGGAGTGAGGGAATTTGGTGATTTGGTGAATGGGTGAATGGGTGAATGTCCAAAACGTAGGGTCTTTCCTGGGGTTTTTGCTCAAGAGGAAAGACAAAAACGAACTCCAAAACGCAAGTGGGGATCAGGTTTCTGAGGCCGAATCAAATTCAGCTGAGGTGCCGGGGTCTGGATTTCCCCAAATAGGCGTGGCTGATTTTCCTGACAAGCCGCCTATGATAAATGGGCTGTCTCCGCAGCTAATGCGGCAGTGGAAGGTCGTCACATTATCTATGGATGATTCTGAAGCCAGGGTGGCTATGGCCACGCCCCAGGACCTGTACCTGAGAGAACTCCTTGAAAGTATTTATCAGAAGCCGGTTCGTCCCTTTCTTGCCAGTGAAGAGGATATCCTTGCTGCTGTTTACAGATGGTATGAGGCCGATATAGACCTGGGAGGGGAGGAGTCCGGGGACGAATCCCGTACTGTTGATGAGCTATGGGAAGATCCTGAACAACTGCGGGATCTTGCCTCCGAGGCACCTGTGATACGTCTTGTAAACCATATTATCAGTCAGGCACTTGAGGTAAAGGCTTCAGACATACATTTTGAGCCATTCAGGGATCACTTTAAGGTAAGGTTCCGTATAGATGGAGTCCTTCACGACATTGAGACAGTTGCAAAAAAGCTCCAACCCGCAATTACTTCCCGGCTAAAACTGATGGCCAAGATGAACATCGCTGAGATGCGCTTGCCTCAGGATGGGCGCATTAAGGTCCGCGAGGGGCAAAGAGAGATAGACATCAGGGTCTCTTCTCTGCCGACCCTTTTTGGGGAGAGTATAGTGCTCAGGCTCCTCAACCGGGAGGAGGTCCGGCTGGAATTGGAAACTTTGGGGATTTCAGCCGACATATTGGGGGATTTTGAAAAGATAATTTCAAGGCCCTATGGGTTGATCCTGGTCACCGGTCCGACCGGCAGCGGGAAGACCACTACTCTTTATGGGGCTATGAACCGCATCAATGCCCCGGACAAGAAAATTGTAACAGTTGAAGACCCGGTTGAGTATCAGTTGGATGGGATAAACCAGATCCAGATCCGTCCTAAGATAGGGTTGGGCTTTGCCTCTGCCCTTCGCAACATCCTCAGACAGGATCCGGATGTGATACTTGTCGGAGAGATCCGGGACGCTGAGACTGCCGAGATTGCCATACAGTCCGCACTTACCGGACATCTTGTATTTTCTACCCTCCACACAAACGATGCTGCAAGCGCAATTACCAGGTTGCAGGAGATGGGCGTTGAGTCTTATCTTTTGTCCTCCTGTCTACTTGCAGTGATGGCCCAGAGGCTGGTCAGGAAGATCTGCCCGCATTGCGGGGCTGCTTACGATCTGCCGCCTGGTTTTTTCGAGGAGGTAGTCCAGGCCCTTGGGGTGGACAGCACTCAGGCTCCATCCGAGGTCTGGCGGGGTAAGGGTTGCGCTAATTGTGCCAATACAGGATTTTCCGGTCGTACTGGTATATACGAGCTGATCCAGGTGGATGACGAAATAAGGCGACTGATAGTCAAGGGTGCTGATAGCGGCTCAATCCTTTCCAAGGCCCGATCTCTGGGCATGAGGACGCTTCGTCAAGACGGCCTTCAAAAGGTCCTTGCAGGTCAAACAACCTTTGAAGAGGTTATGAGAGTCACTAATTAGAAGCTGAAGGCTGAAGGCTGAAGGCTTAGAGCTAGGAATTGGGTTTTTAAATGTCTACTTTTGCTTATGAGGCCCTGGATGTTAAAGGGCAAAAGATTGAAGGGACCGACGAGGCTGCAAGCCAGGATCTCTTGATTTCCATGTTAATCTCCCAGGGCCTTCAACCTGTTAAGGTTAAGAGGTTAAAGCGGTTCTATGCTTTATGGAGCAGGAAAGGGGTCAGGTTCAGCCACGATGACCTTCTCTACTTCACCAGTGAATTGGCTGATCTTCTGGAAGCCGGTGTCCACTTGGAGCGGACCCTGGTCATCCTGGAAGATGCTGCTGAGCAGAAGACAATACGTGTGCTGATTAATACCATAAGGCAGGAGATCCACGGGGGTAAAAAGCTGTCAGAGGCATTATCTTCCTATCCGGACATCTTCAATCCCCTGTACATTAATATGGTGCGCGTAGGGGAGTTGGGAGGTGTCCTCCCTGTGGTTCTCAAGAAGCTGAGTGGTTTCATCAAGCGTTCAAGAGATATTCGAAAGTTTATTATTACTTCATCAATCTATCCAAGCATCCTGGCCCTTGTGGGCATTTTATCAGTCTTTATATTGGTAACCTTTGTTGTGCCGAAGTTTGGCCAGATCTTTGAGGATCTCAATCAGCCTATGCCCCTGGCCACCAAGTGCATCGTTGGGGCCAGCATGTTTCTACAGTCATGGTGGTGGTTGTTAGGCCTGGTTATTTTTGTGCTTAGTACTGGTTTGTACTCCTATATCAAGTCACCTGAAGGGAGGGCCTGGTGGGACAAGGTGGTGCTACGTTTGCCCTTGGCCGGCTCCATGTTGCTGAAGATAGAACTCGGTCGCCTGGCCCGCACTCTGGGCACTTTGCTTGAGAGTGGTATTCCCATACTCAAGGGTATTTCTCTTTCTGGAGAAGTGGTTTCTAACAGCGTTATACGGAGTGCTGTGGATGATCTGTATAAGGGAGTCCGTCAGGGAAAGAGTCTAAGCCAACTTATGAAACAAGCAAAGGTCTTTCCCTCACTTATGGTACACCTGGTGGCTGTTGGAGAGGAAACAGGGGCTATGGGGCCTATGCTTTTAAAGATTGCGGATGATTTTGAAGAAAAGGTCCAGCACGACACCAAGGTCTATTTATCCCTGGTGGAACCTATAACTATAGTACTGATGGGAATTATAATCGGCGGGATTATCCTGTCTATGCTCCTTGCTATATTTGGTATTAACGATGTGGCTTTATAAAGGTGGAAGGTTAAAGGTAGAAGGTTGAAGGGAGCAACGCAGCCATCGGGCAAAGGATTGGGTTTTGCGAGCCGCTCAAAGGGTTTTACGCTAATTGAGCTTCTTGTAGTGCTGGTACTGATAGGCATCTTTAGTTCTCTGGTTTTTGTGTCTGTTGCCGGCGGGATACTTCGGTCTGAAGAGAGGCGTTTTGTTCATTCCTTTACTCAGACCCTGGTCCGGGCCAGGTCCGCAAGCCTGGGTAGAGGCGAGGCAGTCAGGTTTTTTATTGATGGAGAGAGCAGGACCTATTGTGTTGAAGGCCTTAAATGGCAGAATATCCCAGAGTCCATAGAGGTAGAAGGCGAGGGAGTGGGGGAAGTGGAACCAGGTGTTCATGCCGTGACCTTTTATCCTGATGGAAGTTCAAGCGGTGGGGAAATTGATCTCAGATGGGAAGGAGGTCGTCTGGACCGGATAGTGATAGACAGGTTCCTGGGGCTGATACGCATGGAGCGCATTTCATCGTGACAATCACCAAATCACCAAATCACCAAATCACCAAATTCTCCTCAGGCTTTACCCTCATAGAGGTCCTGGTTGCCACGGCAATAATGGGTATTTCGCTCGGGGTGTTGCTTTCGGGCTTTGCACAGGGCCATAGGCAGGCATTTAGGGGCGATATGGCCAGACAGGCCGCAACCATAGCAGAGTCTGTGCTTTATGGAATGGCCAATGAGCTTGAATCCTTGTCTTCAAGTGAGGAGGACGTAGAGGACCATCCCGGGTGGAGCTATAAGGTGGAGATTCAGGACCTGGTCTTGAAGATAACGGCCCAGGACCAGGAAGAGAAAGAGATCGAGGTGCCTGAGCTGAAGGAGCTTATTCTTACTATACAACCTCCGTATAATGCTCATCCCTTTGTATTGACCAGCTGGATACCGGCAGAGTAGATATGAGGAAAAAAACAATCACCAAATCTTCATCAGGCTTCACACTCCTTGAACTCTTGATTTCCGTCTCTCTTATTGCTGTTTTGGTTCTTATTCTTTCCATGTCTGTTCGTACAGGACTGAGGGCCTACAGCAGGGGAAAAGAGATCAACGAAGGTTTAATAGTTGTATCCGCTATTGAAGGACTTTTGGGCAGACAGCTCAGGGCCGTGGTGAGGAAGGATGAACCTGATCTCAAGGATTTTTCTGAGTTTCATGGGGAAGAGAACGAAGTCTCCTTTGTGACTACCCACGTGCCATTAGGCTCTCAGGCAGGTGGTCTTTTCAAGGTAGTTTATCGTTTTGATGAGAGAGGGAAAAAACTTATCTATGCTCAGAAGGTCATTACCAGGCCTGAAGATCTGAAAGAGGCTCTTCCCGACAGCATAGACCCGGAAGATAAAGAAGACCTGATGGAACAGGGCTGGGGCCTTTCGATCGTAGATGGGATAGATTCTCTGGCCTTTACATATCAGGGTACATTGCAGAATGAATCCGCCCCTGAGGATTGGCAGGATGGCTGGGATAAAAAGGGCAAGGTGCCCGAGGCAGTGGCCATGGGCTTGGCTTTTTCCGATGATGGTGAGGAGCCTGCAGCCACCTGGCGGATTTTTTATACAGACCCTCTTGTTCTGGTAAATGCAGAGTGAAGTCACAGAAAGGTACGGTTCTTATATTGGTCCTCTGGGTGTTGACCCTGCTTACACTGGTCGGCGGTTTCTATGCGGTTGAGGCCAGAATTCGCAGGAATTTGGGACAATATGCCTGGGATGCCCTGCAGGGCCGGGAGGCTGCGAAGTCTTTACTGCTTCTTGCAGCGAGCAAACTGTCTCCTCCCGGAATCGACAAGGAAGAGGCAGAGGATGGTCTTTTTGCTGACGGAAGTGTGTATAAAGTGAGATTTGGGGGCAGAGAGGCCTTTTTTACCCTGCAAGATGAGAATGGAAAGCTCGATCTTAATAACAGTTCAGAGGATCAGATCAGGGAAGTAGTGAGGGCAATTCTGGGGGATGAGGAGCTTGAAGCCGCAGATACTATAGTGGATGGTATTTTGGACTGGAAAGATTCCGATAAGCTGGTGAGGCTGCACGGGGCAGAGGATGATGTCTACCAAGACAGGTCTCCGCCGTACTATCCTGCTAATGGTCCATTTCATTTATTGGATGAACTGCTTTTGGTAAATGGGGTTGGCCAGGAGGCGTTTTACGGTCCTGTCAGCTGGTCATCCCAGGAGGAAGACGAAGACAGCGAGGTGGTGTGGCAGGGCGGTCTCTGGGATTTATTCACGGTTTACAACAAATCCGGTACTGTAAACAGGGAATGTGCGCCCTTACCTCTTGAGGAAATTCTAAGTGCCGAATTTGGTGATAACACTATATCAACCCGTGAGGTGGTGTGTCTCAGGGTTTGGTTCGGCAATCGTATATACCAGGTTTACTCGACTCCTCAGTCCGGGACAGAGGAGTCCAAGGTCAAGCATTGGACTGAGGCAATTTCTTTAGGAAGCAAAGGCTCAACGTGGTCAGAGAACGAGAAATAACAGGTATTTATCTGGACGAGTCCAAGCTTGATGTCTTCTGTCTTAAGGGGCGGCTTGGAAAATGGTCTTCTGTTGAACTGCCCTATACGTTTGATGATACCGGGCGTTCCCTGGCGGAACAGGTAAAAGGCGTACTTAAGGCTATTCATCCCTCGCGAAGGCGCAGAATATGTCTGGCCCTTCCTCGCAAGAATCTGTTTTTAAGGGAGTTAAGCTTTCCTCAGTTGGAGCCGGAAGAGGCTGCAAATGCAGTCCGTATGGGCATAGGACTTCATATACATCTGAAACCGGATGAGATATATCATGATCAATGGGCCTTCAAGCGTGGAGATGAGACCGTGGTGCTTCTGGCCTATATCCCCAGAAGTTTTTTGGATCCGGTACTCCGTGTGGTTCGTGAGACAGGCCATGGCAAATCGCTTGGTCCTATATCACCTGCGACTTTGGGACTGGATATCCTGCTGCGCAGCAGTGCGGAAGCCTCTCTTCCCTGCGTCAGTCTTGGCCGGCAGGGAGACGGATGGTGTGTTTCTCTCCACGGTGTTTACGGGTGGGAAGGCTCACATTCCGTATCAGTTTCAGATGAAGAAGATGTCTCGATGGGCCTGCAAAAGCTTGCTCAACATCTTCCTTTTCCTTTTTCCAAGATTGCAATGGCCCCTGTCTATGCAGTGGGGGATTCGGGTACAGCAATTCTGGATCCTCCTCCCAAAGATCCATGTAATGCCACAAAGGACCTTTTGAATATTTGTGGACAGGAGGGCAAAGTCACCTGGGGGTTATGTGCTGCTTCACTGGGACTAAGTTCTTATCCTGCAATCTCTTTCCAGGAAGGTGTTCGTCGTAAACCTTTCCGTTTGCGTGTAAAACCGTATCAATTTGTGGTTGGGGCTGCTGCTGCGGCAATGATATTGGTCACAGGTTTTCAGGGTTTACAGTTACAACAGCGTGTTCACTCTGTTCATAAGATGGAACAGGAGGTTGAGGATCTACAAGAACGTCTGTCACCCATGCTGGATATCCGGAAGCAGTTGGAACAGATTGAAAATCAGCTCAAGGACCTGGGAGACTTCAAGGTTGAGAGGCCCTCTGAACTGAAGGTCTTAAAGGCTGTAGCTGAGCTTACGCCTCTACAGACCTGGATAAAAAACTTCAATATTAAAAAGGACAGGTTAAAGGTTACGGCCGAGGGTGGTTCAGCAGTAAAGACCATGGGAAAATGGCGTCAGAGTCCTCTTTTTTCAGAGGTCAAACTTATATCTCCTGTCACAAAGGACAGGCAGCAAAGAGAACGTTTTACAGTGGAGATGAAGCTGGTCAGCGGAAAAGGAGGGGCGAGTAATGGGAATTAGTCGTCAACTCTCCGGTAAAAGAAGTCCCTTATTACGTTATGGTTTATTGGTAATAGGACTTATATTCTGGTACAGCCTGGTATGGAACCCGCTGTCCGGCAAACTCGAGGAGTTAGATAGCAGGCTTGAGACCCAGGAGGCGAAAATCGGGCATTTGAAGCGGGACATCAAGCGCCATCGTGGTATAGATAAGCGCGTTATGCAGTCGGAGCAGAGACTCGCGACTGCTCTGAAGGGGCTTATGCCCGGTGATACCCCCCAGCTTGTAGCATCCAATTTACAGGATATTTTGCTCAAGATGGCCTCTGAAGCTGATCTCCAGGTAATCACTTATAAAACAGGCCGGGTCCGCAAATGGAGAGATTATCAACTAGCCGTAGCTACTTTTAGCGCCAGAACAGATATTGAGAAGCTGGTCAAGTTTCTGAAAATATTAGACGATGATCGCAGGGTATTTCGAATACAGAGTATAAGCGTGGTCAAGGTAAAGGGGCGGAATCCACATCTTAGGGTCAATCTCGAAGTGGAAGCTCTCTTTATGAAAGCTGCTTAAGGGGTAAGGTCAAGATGAGAATGCAAAATTGGAGATGGATGGTCTGGAGTTTGGTTGTCATATGTTTTTTAGGATCCATTCAAGGCCTGGCGTTTGCCCAGGATCCCATTACGCAGGAGATCCAGTCAGACGAAGGTGAAAATGCCTTGCCTGATCCTAACGCAACTGTAGTAAAGTCTCCCTTTTCAGGAGCCAAAGCTGGTGAACGTCGTCAAATAGACGTCACCCTGGATAATATGGATATATATCCTGTCCTGGATCAGGTCCTGGGGCGCATTTTGGAGCTTAACTATGTTGTAGATCCAGCTATTAAGGGGACAATTTCACTCAATATCAAGGGCGACTATACCAAGAGTGAATTCCTTGATCTTTTCAATTCCATATTACAGATACACAACCTGGCTATAACCCGCGGCGCCCAAGGTCTTTATAAGGTGGTTCGGAAGGCCAGCAGTGCCAGGGCCGGATCTGAAGTGGTGAATATCGGAGAACAGGTCCCCCATCCGGGAGACGTAATCAGTGTCTTTCAACTTCAATATCTCTCGGCAGCCCATGTAATCGCAAATCTCAGGAATTTTATTTCTCCAGGGGCGGTCATCGTGGCCGTGCCAAGCTCCAATGCCGTTATCTTGGTGGATACTGCGGAAAATGTGGCCAAGTTGTCCAAAATATTGGCTTTAATGGATACGGATCTTTTCAAGGATATACATTGGCGCTTCTATACTTTGGAGCACACCGATGTGGATGATCTGTCAAAAGATCTGGATAAGATATTCAAAACAAAGGGGCTTTATATAAGGCCGGGTATTGATCCTGGCGGTCTCCAGATCATGCCTTTAAAGACCATAAACTCCTTACTCGTAGTGACAAAGTGGGAGGAAGTCCTGGATGTGGTGGGCGACTGGGTTTACGCCTTGGATAAGGGGCAGTCGGAGAAAGGGGCTCGTGTATATGTCTATTTTGTTAAAAATGGGTTGGCCAAGGACATAGCGGATTTACTTAAGCAGGTCTATGGCGGAAAGAAATCATCCAAGCCTTCTTCAACTAAAAAGACTGTATTAGTGAGGCGCGAGAAGATAGCCGAGCAAGCAGAAACAACAGTCAGTGGCGAGCTTTCAGGCGAAGTGGAAATTATCGCGGATGAGGTAAACAACGCAATCCTTATAAAGGCCAGGCCCAAGGACTATGCCATTATGGCCGGTGTCCTGAAACAGATAGATGTTGTCCCGAGGCAGGTACTCATAGATGTTATGGTTGTAGAAGTCTCACTGGATGAAGGCATTGAGTACGGTGTGGAGTGGTTTTTCAAGAGTAACATAGGGAACTACCCTGGAAATGTTGCACTTACGGATAAAGATCTCGGGAACTTGGCTAAAGATACAGTGCTCGGTAAAGGCATCGGAGGATTTGCCTATAGCCTTTATGGCGCAGGTGGCGATCTTCGATCCTTAATTAACTTGTTAGCTACGGAAACTGATTTGAACATACTGTCTGCTCCCAACATCCTCGCTGTGGACAACAAGGAATCCAGTATCGAAGTAGTGAACGACGAACCTACCGTGACCAGTACGAGTTCGAGTACGGAGGGGGGACGCGATACCACGACCATTCAGTACAGGGAGGTTGGCATAAAACTCCATGTAACTCCCTGTATTAACGAGAGCGGGCTAGTTCGGATGGAGATAACCCAAGAGGTCAGCTCTCTCCTTGGAGAAAAAGAGGTAGGTGGTGTCAAAACTCCTTCCTTCCAGAGTCGGAAGGCAACGACCAACCTGGTGGTGCAGGACAAGCATACTATTGTGATAGGCGGCTTAATGCAGACACATCAAGAGAAAAGCCACCGCGGGATTCCCCTCCTCAAAGACATTCCGATTCTGGGGTATCTGTTTGGAAGCAAAGGCTACACAACAAGGAAAACGGAACTTCTGTTTGTTATTACACCTCACGTGATTCAGTCCCAGGAGGATGCAGACGCCCTGACTGTGGAGTTTGCCAAAAAGGTGGAATCCCTGAGGAAAGTATTAGAGCAAAAAGGCGTGCTTCAGGAAGAGGATATATTAAAACAGGAAGGTGCGATTCAGGAAGAGGATGTGGTGAAGACGGAAGACTGATGCCGGCAGACTACACACATAATAGAGCTTTTTTTGGGAATAGGTCGTTTTCCGCCCTAAGTGCTTCAATATTCAGGCCTGGTGATTCTAAAAGGCGTTGGGACGTTTTATTATTGGCTGTTATGTGGCTTTCTATTTCAATATTATCGCAATGCCTTGAACCCGGGGCTGTTCATGCCAAAGAATCTCAGGTTGAGCTTGGTCCCTATGAAGTCATTATCAGCAAGGATCCTTTTGATCCTGAGCGGGGCAAGAATCAAGCTTTACCCTCAGCAGTGGAGGGTGATTTGAAAGACCGGTACCAGGTCTATGGTACTATTATTGCCGGAGAAATGCGACAGGCCTTCCTCATGGTTGCAACTTCCGAGTCTGTCTCCGGTCCGCGCAAAAAGGTAGCTGGTGGATCTCAAAAAGCCTTGCGTACCGTAAGTGTCGGGGACCTTGTTGATGGCTGGCGTGTAGCGGATATAACAGCTCAAGGTGTTAAGTTTGAATCGGATGGGAAATATGTTGAAGTTGGTATATTTGATGAGGCCAAGAAAGAGAGAAAGGCCACAGCTCCAGTTGCCTTGCAGACTCCCCGTCCAAGGCCACAGGTAATCCGGGCTCCTCAATCAACACCAGCAAAAAGGCCTTCCTCCGGCAAGCCGGGTTCTAGTTCTCAAAAAAGGCCTGACAAAAGGACTCTAAGGCACTCAAAGAAGTCTCCCACGAAGAAATCTAAAGAAATAACCGGGGAGACAGGGAGTGGTAAGCACCTTGAGGTTGTTGTCCCGCCTGCACCCTCGGATCATCCTTTCCTGGAGCTAATCAAAAAGGCAAAGGGAGAGTAATTATTGAGCACAATCAGGTGATTTCCCTGAGGCATACTTTAAGATTTTCAGGATCCTCTCCCTGAAATACTGAAGCAGATCCTTCAGGAAGACACTTCCTTATCAGGTTGCAGAGCACTTTTTTTGGGCCAAGCTCAATAAAGTTTGATATTCCGTCCCTGTCCATGTTGATTACGACTTCATACCACCTGACAGGCGAGCATATCTGTTTTTTCAGGAGGGTCTTAATTTTCTCCGGGTCTGATTCCGGCCTTGCCGTAACATTACTGTAAATCGGGATTTCAGGCTCACAAAAAGAGACTTTATCCAAAATTTCAGAAAAGCGCCTTGATGCCTCCTCCATAAGGGGGCTGTGATAGGCACCGGAAACCTTCAAGGGAATAGCCCTTGCTCCTTTAGCCTTAGCTCCCTTACACAAATCGCCGACCATGTCTGTTTCTCCGGTGACTACGATCTGCTCCGGCGAATTGTGATTAGCCAGGACCAGGATGCCTTTTTTTGCAAGGGGCGCAATCAATTCCTCCAACTCTTTTCTGCTGAGACCGATCACAGCAGCCATGGCCCCGGGGTTTTTATCTCCTACCTCCTTCATAAGCCTGCCCCTGGCATGGACCAGCTTGAACGTGTCTTCAAGGCTAATGACCCCGGCGGCCCACAGTGCCGGATATTCTCCCAGACTGTGTCCTGCTGTTGCTGCCGCCTTTAATCCCGTGTTTTTGGCGGCCATGCAGCAAATGATCTCTACAGCGGTCAGACAAGGCTGAAGATTTTCAACCCGGGTGAGTTCTTCCAGGGGTCCTTCAATGCAGAGCTTCTTCAGGGGAAGCCCTGTCAACTCTTCTGCCACGGAAAAAACATGTGCCGCATCAGAAACTGTTTCCAATAAGGCCTTGCCCATTCCAACATATTGAGAACCCTGCCCCGGAAAGACAAAGGCCAGATTACTTTTCATTATTAGAAATCCTCCACGTGGCTAAAGTTTGAAGTGCCTAAAGTGCCTAAAGTGAGCTAAGGTTTGAAGTGATCTAAAGTGACTAAAGTTTTGGTATACTATCTGATTAGCTCTCGGGCCAACTACCATTCAGAACTCATGAATCAACGGCTAAGATTTTCGGTGAACCCGTGAATGGTTACTGATTTTATAATAGATGGAGCGTAGCGATTCCTTAACTTTAGGCACTTTAGCTCACTTTAGGCACTTCTCTTTCATCCACCTATGCTGGACATGCTACGGGTGCAAGATAGTCTTTCTTTGTCCGAAAACTTTAATCCTTTTGGCTTTTTTAATACGGCCTGAAGGAAAAAAAGGGCCAGCTCCTCTGTGTTCAGTCCCCGGCGCAATGCCTTTTTGACATCTACCTCCTCGTCAGAGAACAGGCATAATCGAAGACGTCCCTCTGCAGTGAGACGCAGGCGGTTACAACTTTCGCAGAAATGGTGGCTTAAAGCGCCGATAAATCCCACACTTCCCAGGGCCTTATCCAGCACATATTCATTTGCCGGTCCCGCACTGTGCGATTTGGGCAATGGGCGCAGCTTTCCAAATGCGTCCTCTACCTGATTTCTGATCCTATCACAACCGACAAATCTGGCCGGACTCCAAAAAATATCATGGCCGACAGGCATGAACTCTATAAAACGAACCTGCACGGGATATTTCAAACTCAGTCCTGCCAGGGCTGTTATCTCGCTGTCATTTATGCCTTTCATGATCACTGAGTTGATTTTTATGGGGGAAAATCCTTTTTCCAGGGCCTTTTCTATGCCCCGCCACACCTGCTCAAATAGATCAAAGCCGGTAATATAGGCAAATCGTTCCGGGTTCAGGGAATCAAGGCTGATGTTAATATGCCTGATGCCTGCTTTGAAGAGGCCATCTGCATAATCTTCCAGCAGGACTCCATTTGTGGTGATGCAGATTTCTTCAAGCCCGTCAATCTCAGTCAGTCTTTCTGCAAGGCTTATAAGGTCCCGCCGGACCAATGGTTCGCCACCTGTAAGGCGCACTTTTGTGACACCAATGGCCGCCAGGGTGCGGCAAATTTTAAGAATTTCTTCATAAGTGAGGATTGAATCATGAGGCAACCAGGAAAAGTTAATCTGAGGCATGCAGTACTGACATCGAAGATTGCATCTGTCTGTTACTGAGAGCCTGAGATAGGTCAACCGCCTGCCGTATAGGTCAACCAGGGTATTTTTTTCTTTTTTCACCGGATCAGCCAGCTTACCATAAAAGACTTTTTTATTAGCCACAGACCCACACAGACGAAATAGAGTTTCATGTGCAGGTGCGGAGAAATACCTCACTGCAACCCACCGAACTGTGAGCGTTTACAGGGTGCTGCAGATGCGAGGCGGAGGGTACGCAGACGTACTCCCTGTACTTCAAGTGCCCGACAACAAAGCAGATGCGGTACCATGTGAACGCTTACTTTTTTCTTTTGATCTTGGCCCCTACTGCTGCAAGCTTCTGTTCCAGGTGTTCATATCCGCGATCCAGGTGGTAAACTCTGGATATTGTTGTAGTCCCCTTGGCTGCAAGGCCGGCCAGCACCAGAGAGGCGCTGGCCCTGAGATCAGTGGCCATTACAGGGGCGCTGTTTAATCCCTTTACACCTTTGATGATGGCGCTCCTGCCTTCAACCTTTATGTCAGCTCCAAGCCGTCTTAACTCGGCAACGTGCATAAAACGGTTTTCAAATATGGTTTCAGTGATCACACTGAGGCCGCCGGCCAGGGCCATCAGCACCATGATCTGGGCCTGTAGATCAGTCGGAAAACCGGGATATGGCAGAGTCGTAACATCCACACTATGCAGAGCGCCTTTTTTCCTGACAGAAATTCCGGTATTATCTCCTTCAATCTGAAGTCCGATGCTCCTGAGTTTGGATATTACCGCCTCCAGGTGATCTGCCAAAACGTTTTCAATTATCAGCTCTCCGCCAACTGCCCCCACAGCCATCATGTACGTGCCGGCCTCTATGCGATCCGGGATTATTTTCCAGTCAACGGGTCTTAGTTCCTTGACGCCTTCTATCTTGATGGTATTTGAACCAAGGCCCTTGATTTTTGCCCCCATTTGGTTGAGCATCTGCCCCAGGGCAATCACCTCCGGTTCCCTTGCAGCATTTCCCAGTACAGTTGTCCCCTTGGCAAGAACCGCTGCCATCATCAGGTTTTCCGTACCTGTCACAGATGGCGTGTCAAAATAGATATGCGCTCCATTCAGTCTGCCGGCCTTTGCCTCTATATAGCCCTCTTTGAGCCGGAGTTTGGCCCCCATGAGCTCAAGCCCCTTTAAGTGAAGATTTATGGGACGGGCACCGATGGCACAGCCTCCGGGAAGGGAGACACGGGCCTTTCCAATGCGGGACATAAGAGGTCCAAGCACCAGAATTGAAGCCCGCATCTTGCGTACCAGGTCGTAGGGGGCTTCGTGGTCAGAGAGTCCTGAGGAGTCTATGTTTAAGAAATCAGAGTCATTATCTGCGCTGCAATCTACCGTAACGCCCAGGTCAGTCAGGAGATCAGTAAAGGTCCTTATGTCAACCAGCCTGGGGATATTCTGCAGCCTGAAGGTGTCGCCGGTAAGGAGCGTTGCCGCAAGAATAGGCAGGGCCGCGTTTTTGGCCCCGCTAATCCTGATGGTTCCCTTGAGCGGGTGCCTGCCTTCAATGACCAGTTGATCCATGAGGAAACCAATTAAGGTAGAAGGTAGAAGGCTGAAGGCTGAAGTATGTTAGCCTTATCACCTTCTACCTTCCACCTTCAGCCTTCTACCTATCTAGGCACTTTGCCCTTGTGCCATAAGTACACTACAGGGCTGGCTACGAATACAGAGGAATAGGTCCCAACCAGCACTCCTAATAGCAGAGTAAAGGCAAAGTCATGTATTACCACACCACCAAAGAAAAAGATGCACAAGACCACCATCATCGTGGTCATAGACGTAATAATTGTCCTGCTCAGCATCTCGTTGATGCTTCGATTTATGATCTCAGCAAAAGGCAATTTCTTGTAACGTTTGATATTTTCTCTGATTCTATCAAAGACTACTACTGTATCAGTGAGGGAGTAGCCGCCAAGTGTCAGAAGGGCGGTTATTGTCAGGAGTGTTATTTCCTTGTTCAGGATAAATAAAATGCCAAGTACTACCAGTACGTCATGGAAGGTGGCGGCAGTAGCTGCTATTCCAAAGCTCAAATTGAACCTGAAGGCCAGGTAACAGATTATGCCCGCAAATGATATGCATATTGCTATCAGTGCCTTACGCCTCAGCTCCTTGCTCACGGTTGAACCGATCTCGGCCTTGCTTTCTATTACAAAGCGGGTCTCGGGAAGGCTTTCTTTTAAGCCGTTGGTTATACGGGTCTCTATGTCTCCCACAGTAGCCACTGATTTCTTGACGCGTACGATTAAGACGTGTTTCCCCGGCACTTCCTGAAGGGAGTAACCCTCGACACCTGTTTTTGTCAGGGCCTTTCTCACATTGTCCAGGGTAAAGGGCTTGTCCGCGCGGTACTGGACCATGGTCCCACCGGAAAAGTCTACGCCGAGGTTGGCTGCCCCCCTTACGACCTGTATGAAGCCTGCAAGACCTACGGTTACCATGATCACTGACAGTGCGAAGGCGAAATTCCTGCGTCCCATGAAGTCCAGGCTGGTTTTCTTGATTAACTGGAGGAACCTCAGGTTAGTCAGGGCATGCTTGGCCAGCAGCCCGTCATATACCATCCTGGTTCCAAAAATGGCAGTAAAGAGGTTGATGACAATACCGGCGGACAGGGTGACGGCAAAGCCCTTGATTGGGCCGGTTCCAAAGAGGAACAGGGCTACGGCGGTTATAAGAGTGGTAACATGGGCGTCTACAATGGTCCAGAAGGCCTTGTCATAACCCCCGTCAATAAATGCCTTAAGGGGCTTTCCAAGGGCCCTTTCCTCCCGCATGCGCTCAAAGATCAGCACGTTGGAGTCAACCCCCATACCAATGATGAGTATGATGCCGGCTATGCCGGGAAGGGTCAGTGTGGCCTGGAAAAGCGCCAGAACAGCCATAAGAAAGAGCAGGTTCAGGACCATGGCTATGTTCGCTATGAAACCTGAAAACGTGTAATATATGACCATGAAGACAACTACAAGGGCCGCTCCGAGCAGCCCCGAATACAGGCCGTGCTGTATGGAATCATGGCCGAGCGACGGACCTACCGTGACGTTTTGAATAATGCTGATAGGTGCGGGCAGGGCCCCGGCTCTCAGCACAATGGCAAGGTCGGATGCCTCTTCAGTAGTAAATGAGCCGGTGATCTGGGCATGCCCTCCTCCTATACGTTCCCTTATTACCGGTGCAGAGCGGACTACTCCGTCCAGGACGATGGCAAGACGCTTGCCCACATTATCACCGGTGATTTTCTCAAAGAGTCCTGCCCCCCGATCCGTAAACTCAAGGGCAACATAGGGCTCGTTGTAATTCCCGCCGATCCGGACATGGGCAGTCTTTACAGTATCCCCTGTCATCAGCGTTTTGTCCTTGAGAAGAATCGGCGTCTTTCGGGGTTTGCCGGTGCGATCATCGACCTCCTTAAGGAAGTAGATGGAATCGTCTCTGGGTATCTGGCCCTTCAGTACAGAGTTAAGGGCCTTAATGTTATAGCCGGCTGGAAGGCGACCGCTATCTATGGCCTGGCGGATAAGCCTTCCAAGATCTACTCCTGCCTCGTCATCCACCAGCTTGAACGCCAGTTGCGCGGTCTGCCCTATGAGCTTGAGTGCCCGTTCAGGGTCCTGTATCCCCGGAAGCTGGACTACTATTTCTTCCTCGCCTTGACGGACGATTACAGGTTCTGTAACACCAAACTGGTCTATCCGGTTACGAATGATCTCCAGGGACTGATCAACCGTATTTTCTCTTATGAATTTTTCTTCTTCCGGGGAGAGTCTTAATACCAGGCTGGGGAATTTCCCCTCTTCTTTTACCTTTACGAGTTCGAGGCTGGGGAATTCATCTTCCAGAACGGCCTTTACCCTTCCCACTGCGTCCTTGTTAGGAAGAAAGAACAGTATTTCGTCAGGGTTCGGACTCTGGCGGCGCACCAATGTTATCTGTCTGCGCCCCAGGGACTCCTTAAGGTCCGTAGCGGCAAGATCTGCAGCGTTTCTAACTGCCTGGTCCACGTCTACCTTGAGGATGAGGTGCATTCCCCCCTGGAGGTCCAGACCAAGTTTCAGACCCTCGCTGTAGATATACTTTTTGAACCAGTCAGGCGTATCTTTATAGAAAGAGGGCAGTACAAAAATCACAGACAAGGCAATAAGTGCTGCCATCAAGATAAATTTCCAGCGCAGACCTGTGGGCATAGTCAGAAGTCTCCCATCTTAATTTATTTGTTGAAGCGACAACTCTCACAACTAACCGCAAGAGCGGCTGGCGAGAGCCAATTTATAATTCTATTTTAAGGACATGGAATTCTTAGCCAAATAAAGGGTTTTTTGCAAGAAGATTGTGGGCTCAGAATTCACGAATCAACGGTTCAGATTTTCAGTGAACCCTGAACCTCTGAACCTGTGAACTCTGAACGGTTACGAACAGAATGCTGTTGCGCTTCAGCTACGAAGTTCCCGGCAGCATCAGGGCAACTTCCAAAATGTAGATGTATATAGCCGGCAAGCGTGTTGTACCACGTATAACCTTCAGGGGGAAGAAGGCTGTTGCCGGCATTTCTGACCTCGTAGGCAAGGATTATTGATTTATCCTGAGAAATTGGCTCGAGTAAATTGGAATAATGGAATTCGTGTCCTCTAATTCTTGTGCCGGCCGGCCCGAGTATAGTATTCTTTTTTAAAATGATTTCCCTGTAGCCAAGGGCACAGCGCCTTTTCTGCATATTCACCATAAAAGGGAACAGGCCGACCCAGGGATGTTCCTGCCCTGGCTCTTCTTTTTGAACCAGGCCCCGGCACAGGTAGAGAAATCCTCCGCATTCTGCATAGATAGGGAGATTTCCCTGGGCCTTGGTCAATATTTCTTCTCGAAGGTCCCTGTTTTTTGAAAGGGCTTTGGCGTGCAGTTCAGGGTATCCGCCTCCAAGATAAAGCCCCTGTATTCCAGGAGGCAGGGAATGATCTCTAAGGGGCGAGAAAAATACGATTTCCGCACCGAATTTTTCAAGAATGTCAAGATTTGCCTGGTAATAGAAACAAAAGGCCTCATCCTTTGCCACTGCAATACGTACCGGACGCGGATGGGAAATGCCGGGGCGTTTTATTACCCTGCTTTGATCAGCCGGACGTATGTCTTTCCTGTTTTGCCGGATCGCTTTTAGCAATGAATTTAAATCGCAGTCCTTTTCAAACCAGGTTCTAAAGAGGTCTGCTTGCTTTGTTTCAAGACCGCCTTCCTCAGCAGTTATGAGTCCCAGATGCCTTGATGGAAGCTGCAGGTCCTGATTACGAAACAGAGTGCCGGTCCATGACAGTCCCAGAGGAGACAGTGCCTCTTTCAAAAGCGCAGCATGCCTTTTACTACCCGTTTTATTAAGGATTACTCCGGCAAAGCGTAAGCTGCTATCGAATTTAAGATAGCCATTAACCAGTGCGGCCACACTCCTTGCCATACCAATGACATCCACTATCAATAGAACAGGCAGATCCAACCACTTTGCAATTTCTGCAGTAGAACCTGATTCAGAAGTTCCGCCGGCACCATCAAAGAGGCCCATTACCCCCTCAATAACTGAAACATCCGCCCCGGTACAATACTGCGAGTACAACTCTTGCACTGAAGACTTACTTAAAATCCACCCGTCAAGGTTGTGAGAAGGGCATCCGCACACTGAGGCGTGGTGTCCGGGATCAATAAAGTCAGGGCCCACCTTAAAAGGAGCCACCTTAAGGCCCCTTTTATTCAGTGCTGCCATTATGGCAAGGGTCACAGTTGTTTTCCCGCAGCCGCTATGTGTACCGGCAATTACAATACCCGGAAGGGGAGAATCGGGAGTAGATCGTTGTGCAAAAGGCCCTAGCATGTGAGGTGAACTGCAAAGGCAACAGCCTCGTGTCCAAGCTGCGATGCCAGTTTATTGAACCTCTGTATGGCCGGTTCGGTGGGAAGGGCCTCTATACGGATGCCCTTGGACTCGAGTATTACGATTTCACCAAAGCGATATGACTCAATCTTCATAAGCCTCGTCTCCTTCATGGCCACAAAAAAACCGCTCCGCTTTATGGAAAAGCATAGATTGCTCCCAGTGCGTGTAGTATAGTTAGTGTCTGAATGGAAAGGCCGTTCAGACACAATTTTGAATTCTAAATTTTGAATTCTGAATTAAAAAAGGAAATAACCTTAATATATTAATTGTCCCTGGCCTAAATTGAGAAAACAAAATTTGGAGTTTCCGTTTAGGCACTATTTAAGATATTTATTATCCTGATATCAGTAGATGCTCCTGTTGACAAGGTCTGGCTTGGCGAATATATGGAATAGATCTTCGGTCGGGACGTGGCTCAGTCTGGTAGAGCACAGCGTTCGGGACGCTGGGGTCGGAGGTTCAAATCCTCTCGTCCCGACCATTTTATTTCCGTTTTGTTAATATCTTTTTTTGAATCCAAACAAAAAAGGCGGCCGATACGTATGACAAACATAAAAAGGGCACTTATTAGCGTAACCGATAAGACAGGTGTGGCAGAACTGGCTAAAGAACTTGAGGATATGGGTGTAGAGATCGTATCTACCGGCGGTACGGCGCGGGTAATAAGAGAGGCGGATGTTTCTGTAAAGGATGTTTCAGATCTTACTGGTTTTCCGGAGATGATGGATGGCAGGGTGAAGACTTTACACCCTATGGTCCATGGGGGCATCCTGGCCCTTCGTGACAATGCCGGCCACATGCAACAGATGGAAGACCATGCTATTCCACCTATTGATATGGTAGTGGTAAATCTTTATGCCTTTGAAAAGACAGTGGCCAAAGAAGGTGTGAGTTTGGCTGATGCCATTGAGAATATTGATATTGGGGGACCAACTCTGCTTCGTTCTTCTGCGAAGAACTTCCGGTATGTGACTGTGGTTGTAGATCCATCTGATTATTCAAAGGTGCTTGGAGAAATGAAGGCCAATGACGGAGCCACTACCCTGACCACACGTTTTGAACTGGCCAGAAAGGTCTTTATTACAACAAATAAGTATGATAGGGCCATTGCCGGCTATCTGGAGGGAATCGATCCCCGGAAGGACACATATTTTATTTAGTGATTTGGTGATTGTCTCGCATGATCTGTGTCTCCCTGGCTGAACCTACCTGTGACGCCCTGCTGAAGCGTCTGCAACAGGTGGCAGCAAAAGCCGATATGGCAGAAGTCCGTCTGGATGCTCTTGCAGATGTGGAATCCCTGGATTTTGTGAGTTTAATAAAAGACCGCCCCTGCCCCTTTATTTTTACTAATAGATCTTCTGCAGAAGGGGGTCTTTTTTCAGGTTCAGAAGAGCAGCGAATCAGCATTTTGGAAAAGGCCATATCTGCAGGGGCGGATTATGTTGATATTGAACTCAGAACAGATCCGGCCTTAAGGGATGCCATAGTAAAAAAGGTTCGTGAAACCGGGACAAAGCTCATCATTTCCTATCATGATTTTTCTTGCACTCCTGAGAAGGAAAAACTGATCGAAGTGTTTGATTCGGAAAGGCGGGCCGGGGCAGACATTGGGAAGATAGTCACCATGGCTGAGGGTCCACAGGATGTCTTGAAAGTTTTTTCGCTGTATTTTAAGGCCCTGGATGAGGGGTTCCCTTTAATAGCTTTCTGTATGGGGCCTTTTGGAAAGATGAGCAGGCTGGCCTGCCTGGCGATGGGGGCTTATCTGACCTATGCGTCTACAGCCAGGGGTCATGAGGCCGCTCCAGGGCAAATACCTCTTGATGACTTGAGGGCTATGGTTGATTGCTTGAACGATACGTAATAAAAGAATTTTGGAGATATCTTTTTTAGGGGCGCTTATCTTCTTGACTTAATGGGTTTTTTTCTTTATCATAATTAATGTTTTGGGATTTGTAACAGCTCCCCCTGAGATTTATTTTATGTGTTTGGAGAGGAGGGTGTCTCAATATGACCTTAACTAAGGCAGATCTTGTAAGTCGTATATATAGAAGTAAAAAACTGAGTAAAATAGAGTCTGCTCAAGCCGTAGAGAGCTTGCTCAAGATCATTAAAGATCGTCTTGAGGCAGGGGAGAACGTCCTTGTTAGCGGTTTTGGTAAATTTTCTGTCAAGGATAAGAGGTCCAGACGTGGCAGAAACCCGCATACAGGAGAGGATCTGATCCTTGCTCCTCGAAGAGTCGTGACTTTCCGGCCTTCAGGAGTGTTGCGTCAAAAGATAAACGGAAAGACCGGAAAGTAATTCCGCTCAAAATCAGCAATCCTAAATCCAAAATCATATTACAATGGTGCCGAAGGGGAGATTCGAACTCCCACGGATATACTGTCCACTAGATCCTGAATCTAGCGCGTCTACCAATTCCGCCACTTCGGCTGAGCGAAAGCCATTAAATAGACAGTGCTTGCACTTGTCAAGGGGCCATTGTAGTGTCTGCTGGCCAAATAGTAAATGAATGTCTGCAGCAAAGGCTGCAACTACAAACTGAAGAAGATTTGAAATGAATGTTTACAAAGGCCTGCACGAGATTAAAAAACCATTTTATCGGCCTGCACTGACCATAGGTAACTTTGACGGAGTACATCTGGGGCATCAGGCCCTTTTCCGCCGGGTAGTGGAGCTTGCAGGGCCAAGAAATGGGGCCACGGCAGCCCTTACCTTTGAACCTCATCCCATGAAGGTCTTAAGGCCTCAAAATCCACCAAAACTTATTTCAACAATGGACCATAAGGTGGAGCTGATAGCTGAGGCCGGAATTGAACACCTGATCTGCTTACCCTTTACCAAAGAGCTTGCGGGCACGTCCGCCCACGATTTTGTCAATAAAATACTTTACCGGATCATAGGGGTGGAGGACCTGGTCGTGGGTTATGATTATGCCTTTGGCAAGGGCCGGCAGGGAAATATATCTTTACTCCAGGCCATGGGCTCCAAGCTTGGATTTAACGTACATGTTATCTCCCCTGTTTCTGTGGAAGGCATGGTAGTCAGCAGCACTAATGTCAGGGAACATGTAACCCGGGGCGAGATGAAAAAGGTCCGGCTCCTCCTTGGAAGGTATTACCAGATTCATGGAATTGTACAGGAAGGAATACGTCGAGGCGGTCCGGTCGTAGGCTTTCCCACAGCAAACCTGCGCATTGACAAGGAGGACCTATGCCCCAAACCGGGGGTCTATGTAGTTCAGGTTATTCATCAAGACCAGTGCTATGGAGGGGTGATGAATATCGGGTACAATCCCACCTTTGGCGGGCAGGATCTGGGGGCTGAGGTCCATATATTCGACTTTGAAAAGGATATCTACGGTCACCCGATTAAATTGGATTTTATTCAGCGATTGAGGGATGAAAAGAAATTTTCCGGGCCAAAGGAACTGGCCGGACAGATCACAAAGGATGCGGAGGCAGCGCGTCTCGTCCTTGCCAAAGGCAATATGTAGGGGCAAGGCCCCCGTGCCTGCCCAATCACTATCCAACAAAAAAAAGAGATAGCCATCGGCTATCCCTTTTTGTTTGATAAGATTTGATGTTTAGATTGCGCTAGACTTCCTCAACGGTGATGGCGCCCGCTTCACAGACCTCTACACAGGTCTCACAGCCCAAACAGTCTTCCATCCTGGCGATTATTGGCCTTTCAGCCTCTTCGTCCCAGTCAAATACTTCAGACGGACAGTTGCCCACACACTCCTCGTCGCCTTGGCATTTATCAAAATCAATGGTAATCTCAAACATAACTTCCTCCTTTTTATGATAATCAGTAAACCCACATATCTTGGCATTTAATTGCTTGGTTGTTCATATAGACGATGGGCATTCTTTTTGTCAACCCTGTTTACAAAATATTCGGCATCCTTCATTTTGTAGGTTACACTTTTTTCAAAGGTAACTATTCAGGTTGAAGGTTGAAGGCTGAAGACTGAAGTACTTCAACCATCTCGCAATGATCGAACAGAGATGAATCCCCCAAACTAATACTGCAATCTCGTCAGCCAACTCAAATGCCCGCAGTTATGTGTGATTCACGCATGATTTGTCCCTATTGGCCTTCTACCTTCAGTCTATTCACCTGATTACAACTACTTTTGACTTGTCGTGAAGGATGCCCGATATTCGATAGCGATCTTAACCAGGCGGGTGGCCCATTCAGGGCGCTCAAGGGCGTGGATGTGGGTATAGGTTCCAAAGATATTTTTAAACACTATTCCTTCAAGTTGTCCGTCAAAGCCATGCCCCCTTACTACACGGCAGCTTAGTTTGCCTGATTTTTCTTTGTCCACCAGGACCGGTCTGGAGTAATGAAATTCATGGCCCCGTAATATTGTCCCTACATCATAAAAGGGATTCTGAGAGATAACTTCAAGGGCGCTGTAACCGTGACCGACCGGCTTTTCACCAACAACAAAATCCCAACCAATGGCCCCTGCCATAGGATAGGTCCGTCCTTGCCAGACAAGTTGCCTGCCCAGATACATCAGGCCTCCGCACTCTGCATAGACAGGAAGTCCCTGATGTATAGCCTGATAGAGATCCCTTCTCATGGCTTCATTAGCTGAGAGGCGGGCAGCCTGTGTTTCAGGGAACCCCCCTCCTATATATAGTGCATCGAGTTCCGGCAATCCGCCACCTTGAAGGGAATCCAGGAATATGAGTTTTGCCCCGGCTTTCTCTAGGGCTTCAAGGTTTTCAGGGTAATAGAATTGAAAGGCCCCATCCTGGAGCACTCCTACAAGAGGCGTTTGTGACAAAGGGATTTCTTCTGCACCAGGAAATAATTCCATGGCATCCATACTGCCGAACTTCCATTCCCCGCTCTGATCAGCGATCTTTGCTAATGTATGGATATCCACTGACTCTGTCACCATCCGGCCTAGCCGGTCCAGGGCTTCGGCGGCCTGTGGGTGTTCTTCCCACGGAGTTACACCAAGATGGCGCATGGGGATAGGATCACCTTTCATCCTTGGCAGGGCACCGAGTACGGAAATGCCTGTGTACTTTTCCACAGATTGCCTGACAATTGTTTCATGGCGCGATCCGGCTACATGGTTGAGTATCACTCCCTCAATACGAAGTTCCGGATCAAGCCTCTGACAGCCCAGGACAAGGGCCGCGGCTGTCCTTGTCATTTTGGTGCAGTCCAAAACCAGAACAACAGGGGCATCTATCCACTTGG